>CALBEG010000108.1 GCA_937927455.1 uncultured Elioraea sp.
GCCTCACCAGCTGCAGCCCGGATAGGCGCGCTGCAGATGCTGCATCACGGCCAGCATGTGGCCCAAATGCTCGGTGTGCCGGCCGGACCGCCCTCCCGTCTGCATCCAGCCATCCGCCGGGCGTGGCAGAAGGGCCTCGTCGAACACGCGGGCGATCGTCGCTTCCCAAGCGGGGCGGATACGCGCCGGGTCGGGCAGGACGCCGGCCGCGATCATCGCCCGATCTGCCGCATCCGCCTCGAACAATTCGCCGGTGTAGGGCCAGAGCGCCTCAAGCGCAGCGAGCATGCGCCGGCGACTTTCATCGGTGCCGTCGCCGAGCCGGATCGTCCACTCGCCGGTGTGGCGAACGTGGTAGGCGGCTTCCTTCTCTGCCTTGGCGGCGATGGCGGCGAGTTGCGTATCGGTTGAGCCCGTCGCGGCCTGCCAGAAGGGATGGGCCCAGGCTGAGAGGAACAAGCCACGCAAGATGGTGAAGGCGAAATCCCCGCGCGGCAGTTCCGCCATCAGAACGTTGCGATACTGCGGCGCGTCGCGCAGGTAAGCGAGATCGTCCTCCGTCCGCCCCGCCCCCTCAACCTCGGCAGCATAGGCATAGAGCGCGCGCGCCTGGCCTAGGAGATCGAGGGCGAGGTTGGCGAGTGCGAGGTCCTCCTCGATCATCGGCGCATGGCCGCACCATTCGGAAAGGCGGTGCGAATGCACGAGCGCGGTATCCGCCAGGCGGAGGAGGGAGAGGACGAGCGGCGTTTCGGCGATCGCGATGGTGGTCATGGCGCGCGGCCTCCGCTCACATGTGCCCGACTTCGGGCGGGATGTCGTAGAAGGTCGGGTGCCGGTAGGGCTTGGAGGCGGTGGGTTCGAAGAGAGAGTCTTTGTCGGCCGGGTCGGAGGCGGTGATGGCGGCCGAGGGCACCACCCAAATGGAGAGGCCTTCGCCGCGGCGCGTGTAGGTGTCGCGTGCGGCCTGCAGAGCCATTTCGGCATCGGCCGCGTGCACCGACCCGACATGGCGGTGCGCCAGCCCGGACCGCGCGCGGATGAAGACTTCCCACAGCGGCATCTTTGGTTCCGTCATTGTCGCTCCTCCCCCATTCCCCCTGCCTGCTCCGTCAGACGGCCCGACCTGCTGTCCTTTCACTGCCGGCTCGTTTCGCTTCCAGGCCATCCGATCCTGCGACCTACTCGCTCAGCACCACGTGCAGCAGGATCAGGCCGACCATGGCGATGACGATCTCGAACACCATCCATTCGCCCATCGGCCCCACCCACCGCCGCGCCTGGCTTGGCTGCTACTCGGCGGCGACTTTCGCTATCGCCGCTCTGGCGCGACGCTTCGCGGCATGCGCGAGAGCCGCTTCGCGGACCCAAGCCCCGTCCTCGTGCGCGCGGCGGCGCGCTTCCATCCGTTCGCGGTTGCACGGCCCGTTGCCGGCGAGCACCTGGCGGAACTCCTCCCAGTCGATGGCGCCGAAGCGCCAGTGCCCGCTCGCTCCGTCGTAGCGGAGGTCGGGGTCGGGGATGGTGAGGCCCAAAAAATGCGCCTGCGGAACAGTGGCGTCGACGAACTGCTGGCGCAGCGCATCGTTGGTGAAGCGCTTGATCTTCCAGCGCATCGACTGTTCGGTGTGCACACTCTGCGCATCGGGCGGGCCAAACATCATCAGAGCCGGCCACCACCAGCGATTGAGCGCATCCTGCGCCATCGCCTTCTGGTCCGCGCTGCCGCGGCAGAGGGTGAGCATGATCTCGTAGCCCTGGCGCTGGTGGAAGCTCTCCTCCTTGCAGATGCGGATCATCGCCCGCGCGTAAGGCCCGTAGGAGGTGCGACAGAGCGGGATCTGATTCATGATCGCTGCCCCATCGACCAGCCAGCCGATGCAGCCGATATCAGCCCAGGTCAGGGTCGGATAGTTAAAGATCGAGGAGTATTTGGCCCGCCCTGACAAGAGCTGGTCGATCAGCTCCTCGCGACTAACGCCAAGCGTTTCGGCAGCCGAATAGAGATAGAGCCCGTGGCCGCCTTCGTCCTGCACTTTGGCGATCAGCGCGGCCTTGCGGCGGAGCGTGGGCGCGCGGGTGATCCAGTTGCCCTCCGGCAGCATGCCGACGATCTCGGAGTGCGCATGCTGGCTGATCTGGCGCACCAGGGTTCGGCGATAGGCCTCCGGCATCCAGTCGTTCGGCTCGATCCTCTCTTCGGCGTCGATCTTCGCCTCGAAACGGGCGAGCTTCTCGGCATCCTCCACCACTTTGGGCCCGGTGTCGGCCTGATTCAGCGCTTGGGTGTACATGGCACGATCCTCCCCGACGAGCGGGTAGAATATGACGAAAGACGGAACGTGCGGTCAAGTTTCGTAATATCGGTCGCACCGCGCAGATCGGCGAAACGGGCGGAGAGGCTTCGATCGGACGGCGGCAGAGGCCCCTTGCCCCGGCTGCCATGCGCCTCCAGCCACGCCTCCGCTGCCCCAAGCAGGCAGGCATAGAGGCCAGCGCAGAGAGAGCGCGCGCGAAGCCCCGGCCAATCGGGCGGCAGCCAGGCGGGCGGTAGAAGAGGGTCGCGCAGGATGGCGCGGCGGAAGTCGTGGATCAGCAGCAGTCGGGCGACGGCGGCAACAAGCGGCAGAGGCGGTCCCGTTCGCGCGAGGCTCTTCTGAGCCTCCGTGTACGTGTCGAGGAAATCGGCGTAGCGGGCTGCCACTGTCTCGAGTGGCCAGGCCGACGTCGCGAGCCGAGGGAGATCGTCCGCCCGTTCCGCGCGCGCGACGAGCTGGATCAGGCCGGCGGAGGGCGGGACGTCGCGCCCGGCCGGGGCCACCGCCACGCCAGGCGCGACGAAGCCCCAGCCCGCTTCGGCAAGAGCGGCGCGCGCCTCCGCGCGCCCCTCGTCGTCTGGCAAAAGGATCAGCGCGACGTCCTCGGTGGCGGGGGCCGGAGGGCCGTAGATGCGGGCGGCGGCACGGGCGAACTCCGCCCGCGCTGAGGCGGTGAGGCGGTAGACACCGCGCGCCTTACCCGCCCGTTCCAGCCACCCTTCCGAGACGAGCCGCGAGACGGCGGTGCGCACGACGGGGCCGCCGATGCCCATCGGTTCGAACAGCGCGATCACGGTGGCGATCGCGAGCACGCCGCCGCGCGGCACCACCGCATCTCCGAACAGGGTGATGATCAGCGACCCGGTGCGCGGCGGACCATCGTGAAGGGCGTCGAGGCGTCGCTCGAGCCAGCGGGGGAACTCCGACATGTCCTGCCGGATGCCACAAACGGCGGAGGCGGAAAACGTCAGCGCGCCCCGGCGAACGCGCCCGCCGTGTGGGCCATGTCGTTGCAAGCGCCTGCGATCACCATCCGCGCGCACATGCGCGCGTAGTCGGCGCGCGACAGCGGCCCGTCGTCGCGGAACCACATGAAGGCCCAGTTCAGCATGCCGAACAGGCTCATCGTCAGCGGCTTGAGCAGGCGGCGATTGCCGGCAAGCGCAGGGTTGGCCTCAGCCAGGGCAGCGGCGAAGAGATCGACGAGACGCCGTTCCAACGCCTTCAGGGCTTCCTGAGCAGCCTCCGGCAGAAGCCGAAGATGCGCGACCTGCACGCGATGCTCGTCATCCGCGTCGCGATAGGCCTCGATCAGCGCAACCGCCATGTCGGCAAGACGGGTGGCGGGATCGCGCGCATCTCGCCGTGCCGCCTCCTCCACGACGAGGACGAGGTCGCGCAAGTGCCGGCCGATGATGTCGGCGAGCACCGCGTCCTTGTCGGCGTAGTAGTGGTAGACAAGCCCCTTTGACACGCCGGCCGCCTCGCCGATCATGGCGAGCGAGGTGCGGTCGTAGCCATGTCGCGCGAACAGCGCAGCCGCGGTGTGCAGGAGGTGGTCGCGTTTGGCTTCGTAGTCGTGCGCGCGCTTGCGGGCCACGCCGGCGTGTCTCCTTGGCTCGTGTGTGGCCAGCCCGTTCTGTTCGCGCGGGCGGGCCACCCCATTCCCTATTCCTTCGGACGGCGATCGATCACCCGCTTAGCCTTGCCGGTCGAGCGTTCGATCGCGCCCGGGTCGAGGATGGCAACCGAGGCCGAGACGCCAATCACGCTCTTGATGTGGTGCGCGAGTTCACCCGCCATCGCGGCGCGCTCGCCCGCTCCCGGAAGGGCTTCGACCTCCACCGTCATCGCATCGAGCCTGCCTTCGCGCGCAAGCACGATGCGATAGTGCGGAGAAAGCCCCTCCACGCGCAGGATCTGCTCCTCGACCTGCGAGGGGAAGACATTGACGCCGCGCAGGATGATCATGTCGTCGGATCGGCCGGTGATCTTCTCCATCCGCCGCATGGTCCGCGCCGTGCCGGGCAGAAGGCGCGTGAGATCGCGCGTGCGGTAGCGGATGACGGGCATCGCCTCCTTGGTCAGCGAGGTGAAGACGAGCTCGCCCTTCTCACCATCGGGCAGCGGCTTGCCGGTCGCAGGATCGATGATCTCCGGGTAGAAATGATCCTCCCAGATGTGCAGCCCGTCCTTCGTCTCCACGCACTCGTTGGCAACCCCGGGGCCGATCACTTCCGAAAGCCCGTAAATGTCAACCGCGTGCATGTCGAAGGCCTCCTCGATTTCGGTGCGCATGGCGTTGGTCCAGGGCTCAGCGCCGAAGATGCCGATACGCAACGAACAGGTCCGAGGATCTTTTCCCTGGCGGCGAAACTCGTCGAGAATGGCAAGCATGTAAGAGGGGGTAACCATGATGATGTCGGGGCGGAAGTCCTCGATCAGCGTCACTTGACGCTCCGTCATCCCGCCCGACACCGGAACGACGGTACAGCCCAAGCGCTCCGCCCCATAGTGCGCCCCGAGCCCGCCCGTGAACAGACCGTAGCCATAGGCGACGTGCACCATCATTCCGGGCCGCCCTCCGGAGGCGCGGATGGAGCGCGCCACCACTTCGGCCCAAGTCTCGATGTCGCGTTTCGTGTAGCCGACCACCGTGGGCTTGCCCGTGGTTCCGGAGGAGGCGTGGATACGAATCACCTTCTCACGCGGCACGGCGAACATGCCGAACGGGTAAGTGGCGCGAAGATCGTCTTTGGTGGTGAAGGGGAACTTGGCGAGGTCTTCAAGCGTGCGGAGATCGTGCGGGTGCACGCCGGCCGCTTCGCATTTTGTGCGCCAATACGGTACGTTGTCGTAGGCGTGGCGGATCGACCATTTGAGGCGGGAGAGCTGCAGTGCGGCGATTTCGTCGCGGCTCGCGATCTCGATCGGGTCGAGCTCCTCGCGTCGCGGGGCGAGGCCCGCGCGCTTCGCGCTCAGCGTGCTCATGGCGTTTCCCCTTCCTCTTTCGTGATCCTGCCGCCAATGGTGCGCGAGTGGCCGCGAAAGAGCGCGATCACCGCCCCGGTCTCGTCGCGCACCGTCACGTCCGTGACACCCGACCGCCCCTGCCGCACCACTTCAACCGCCTCGGCAACGAGACGCATGCCGAGGCGCGCGGGACGGACGTAGGAAATGGCGCAGTGCGCGGCAACGGTGCGTTCGTCCGTCCAGTTGCAGGCGAAGGCGAAGGCGCTGTCTGCGAGGGCGAAAATGAAACCGCCGTGGCAGATGCCGTGGCCGTTCACCATCGTTTCCGTCACCGGCATCGAAAGCACTGCACGGCCCTCAGTGGCTTGCTCGAGCCGCATGCCCAGGCCCTGCGAGGCATTGTCCTCAGCCCACATGGCGGCAGCGACCTCAGCAGCACTGGCGCGCATCGCGGCTTCGCTGCTCATGCTGGGGTTCCTTCCGTGCGGGGAAGTTTCGCGAAGTTCGGCGCGCGTTTGGCGAGGAAAGCGGCGAGGCCCTCAGCGTACTCGTTCCCCCGCCCGGCGCGGCGCTGCGCTTCCGTCTCGCGCGCCAGAGCCTCGGCGAGGGAGCGGGTTGTGGCGTCGGCGATGAGCTGGCGTGTGGCGATAAGCGCTGCCGTTGGCCCGTCAGCGCAACAATTCGCCACCGCAAGCGCCTCCTCAGCCAGCGCCGCATCCTCCACCGCGCGCCAGATCAAGCCCCAGGCTTCCGCCTGCTCGCCGGTCAGCGTCTCGCCGAGCATGGCCAGGCCGCGCGCACGAGCCGGGCCGAGAAGACGCGCGAGCTGCCACGAGGCCCCGCTGTCCGGCACCAGGCCGATCCTGTTGAAGGCCAGGAGAAGCTTCGCGGATCGCGCGGCAAGCACGATGTCGCAGGCCAGTGCCAGAGCAAGCCCGGCACCCGCCGCCACGCCGTGCACCGCGGCGACAGTCGGCATCGGGAAGGCAGCGAGGCGGCGGATGAGCGGGTTCCAGCCGCGCTCGAGCACCGCGCCGAGATCACCCTCGCCCTTCACCGCGTCAAGGTCCTGCCCAGCCGAGAAGGCACGGCCTGCACCGGCGATGAGAAGGGCTCGCGCCTCGCCGTCCGCCGCGATCGCATCCAGGAGTGCGGCGAGCCGCTCATGCGTTGCGTCGTCGAACGTGTTCAGCCGCTCCGGCCGGTTCAACGTGATCCGCCGCACAGTGCCGAGCCGTTCCAACACCACCGGCTCGCTCATTCCGTTTCCTCCCGCCGACCTGTGCCCCGCCGTCGGGGCCGCAAAATCGGGCTTGCATTCATCGACCGGCCAGTCAATGATGGCAGAGGAAACCGCTGTGCGTCAACCGCCGGCGTGGGAGGAAACCGAAACGATGCTGCAGCCGACACCGGCAGAGGCACTCTTCGAACGCCATCGCGCCGCGCTGGAGAGGGCGGTCGAGGCCCTGCGCAGCCGCAGCTACTGGTCAGCGTATCCGGAACTGCCGTCCGGAAAGATCTACGGCGAGACAGCGAAGGCGGATGGCGAGGCTGCGTTTCGTGCCCTGCTCGGCGCCCCCTTTCCGCTCGACCAGGCAAGCCACGGCGCGCCGATTGGGGCAGAGGTTTCGCCTTGGGGGCTCACGCTCGGCATCACCTATCCGCGCCCAGACCTCGACGCGCTGACCGCCGCTGCCCGCCGCGCCGCCGACACCTGGGCGGAGGCAAGCGCCGAGGCGCGCGTCGGTGTCGCGCTCGAAATCCTCGCGCGTCTCAATCGCGACTCCTTCCTTCTCGCCAACGCAGTGATGCACACCACCGGCCAGGCCTTCGTCATGGCCTTCCAGGCAGGTGGGCCGCATGCCCAGGACCGTGGCTTGGAGGCGGTGGCGATGGCGTGGGCCGAGCTCACCCGCCTGCCCCACGCGGCGCGCTGGGAGAAGCCCGCTGGCAAGACCACACTCGTTTTGAACAAGGAATGGCTTGCCATCCCGCGCGGCATCGCGCTCATCATCGGCTGCGGCACATTCCCCACCTGGAACGCCTACCCTGCCCTGTTCGCCTCGCTCGCCGTCGGCAACGCGGTGATCATCAAGCCGCACCCGAACGCGATCCTGCCGTTGGCACTCACCGTGCGCACAGCGCGCGCCGTGCTGCGCGAAGCGGGCTTCGACCCAGACGTCGTACAGCTCGCTCCTGATACGCCGGAGGCGCCGATCGCGCAGCGTCTTGCGCTGCATCCCGCCATCGGCACCGTGGATTTCACTGGCTCTCCCAGCTTTGCGCGCTGGCTCGAACAGAACGTGCGCCATGCCCGCCTGTTCACCGAAGCGGCTGGCGTGAACCCGGTGGTTATTGCCGGCGCGCATGATCTTCGCGCCATGTGCGCCAACCTTGCCTTCTCCCTCTCCCTCTACTCGGGGCAGATGTGCACCGCGCCGCAGAACCTGTTCATCCCGGCGGAAGGCATCGAAACGAACGAAGGCCGCAAAAGCTTCGACGAGGTGGCGCGCAACATCGCCGCCGCGATCGATTCGCTGATCGCCGACCCTGCGCGCGCCCAGGCCGTGTGCGGCGCTATCGCCTCACCCGCGACGCTCGAGCGCGTCGCAGACTGTCGTCGCCTCGGCACCATCGTGCGCGACTCCGCCCCTCTGCCCGAGGCCGGCAACGCGCGCACCGCCACCCCACTCCTTGTTGCGGTCGACGCGGAGAACGAAGCGGCCTATGGCGAGGAACGCTTCGGGCCAATCGCCTTCCTCGTCCGCTGCCGCAACGCCGAGGAGGCACTCGCCCGCGCCGCGCGCATGGCGGCTGAAAGGGGGGCCATTACTGCTGCCGTTTATGCCACTGATGAGGGCTTCATCGCGCGTGCGAAACGGGCTTTCGCCCGCGCTGGCGCCCCGCTTGCCATCAACCTCACAGGCGAGGTGTTCGTCAACCAGTCAGCGGCGTTCAGCGATTTGCACGTCTCGGGCCTCAACCCGGCCGGCAACGCCACGCTGACCGATGCCACTTTCGTCGCAGACCGTTTCCGCTTCGTCACCATCAAGCGGGCGGCCTGACCACCAACCACAAACACGGGAGAACGACCATGCAGAGGAGACAGCTCATCGGGGGCCTTGCAGGCGCCGCCCTCCTTGCCCTCGCCACCCCCAGCCTCGCCCAGGCGCCGATCCGCATCGGCTCGGTGCTCTCCGTCACCGGGCCGGCGTCCTTCCTCGGCGACCCCGAGGCGCGCACGCTCCGGCTTTACATCGAGCGAATCAACCAGGCGGGCGGGGTGCTCGGACGTCGCCTCGAACTCGTCCTCTACGATGACGGCGGAGATGCCAACCGCGCGCGCACTTTCGCCACCCGCCTTGTTGAGGACGACCGTGTCATCGCCGTCGTCGGCGGCACCACCACCGGCACCTCGATGGCAATGATCCCGGTGTTCGAAGAGGCGAAGACCCCCTTCATCAGCCTGGCAGGGGGCATCGAGATCATCGAGCCCGTCAAGCCGTTCACCTTCAAGACGCCGCATACCGACAAGATGGCATGCGAGAAGATCTTCGAGGATCTGAAGAGGCGCGGCTTGACGCGCGTCGGGCTGATCAGCGGCACCGGCGGCTTCGGCGCCTCCATGCGCAACCAGTGCCTGCGCGTGGCCGGCGATTTCGGCGTTCAGATCGTCGCCGATGAACGCTACGGGCCGGGTGACACCGACATGACTCCGCAGCTGACACGAATCCGGAACGTCGCCGGCGGCGTGCAGGCGGTGATCAATGCCGATTTCGGCCAGGGCCCTGCCATCGTCACCCGCAACTTCGCCCAGCTCAACATGGGCGTGCCTCTGTATCAGAGCCACGGTGTGGCCTCGCGCAGCTTCATTGAGCTCGCCGGCGCGGCAGCGGAAGGCGTGCGTCTGCCAGCCGCCGCTTTGCTGGTGGCGGAGCAGCTGCCAGACAACGACCCGCAAAAGCGCGTGGTGATGGAATACAAACAGTTGTTCGAAAGCACGCAGAACCAGCCGGTCTCCACCTTCGGCGGCCACGCCTATGACGGGCTGATGATCCTGGTCGAGGCGATCAAACGCGCAAACTCCACCGACGGGACGAAGATCCGCGACGCGATCCGTGCCACGCGCGGCTTCATCGGCACCGGCGGCGTGGTGAACATGAGTGCGACCGACCACATGGGTCTCGACCTCTCCGCCTTCCGCATGATCGAGATCCGTGGCGGAACCTGGAAGCTGATCGACTGACGGAGAAAGCGCGGGGTGGTGCCGGGAGACTGGCCCACCCCTTGCCGTCTTGCTGTCATCGCCCGCCACACCACAGCGCCTGCGCGAGCCCTGCCGATGGACCAGCTCCTGCAGTTCGTCTTCTCCGGTCTCACCGTCGGCGCGGTCTACGCCCTCGTCGCGCTCGGGTTCACACTGATCTACAATGCCTCCGACGTGATCAACTTCGCCCAGGGCGAGTTCGTCATGCTGGGCGGGATGGTCACGGTGTTCGCCCACGCCGCCGGTGTGCCGCTGCCCCTCGCTGCCCTGCTCGCGGTCGCCGTCGCGGTGGTGACGGGGCTCGCGCTGCACCGCTTGGCCATCGAACCCGCACGCGGGGCAAATGCTGTCACCCTCATCATCATCACCATTGGCGCGTCGATCCTAATCCGCGGGCTGGCGCAGATCCTGTTCGACAAACAGTTCCATCGTTTCCCCTCCTTCTCCGGTGAGGATCCGATCTCCGTGCTGGGCGCGAGCATCCTGCCGCAGAGCCTTTGGGTGCTGGGCGGCGCGGCGGTCATCGTCGCCGCACTCTGGCTGTTCATGGAGCGGACGCTCCTCGGCAAGGCGGTGCGCGCCACCGCGGCCAACCGCCTTGCTGCGCGCCTGGTGGGGATCGATACCGCGCTCGTGCTCGCGCTCGCCTTCGGCGTTTCGGGCGCGATCGGGGCGCTCGCCGGCATCCTTGTCACGCCGATCACGCTGACCTCCGTCACCGTTGGCACGCTGCTCGCGCTGAAGGGCTTCGCCGCCGCGATGCTGGGCGGCATCGGCAACCCAGTCGGCGCGGTCGCTGGCGGGCTGGTGCTCGGCCTGCTCGAGGCGCTCGCTGCCGGCTTCATCTCCTCGACTTACAAGGACGCGGTCGCCTTCATCGTCATCATCGCCGTGCTGTTCGTCATGCCGCAGGGCCTCTTGGGTAAGCGGGCGGTAGAGCGGGTCTAAGCCATGCGTGTTTCGCCCCGCTCCGCCACGCTTCTCCTCTTCCTCGCGGTCTTCGCCGCCCTTCCGTTCCTGCTCGCTTCCTCGTTCCATCTCCGTGTCGCCACGCTCGTGTGGATCCAGGCGCTCGCCGCGGTGGGGCTCAACTTGCTGATGGGACTCGCGGGCCAGGTGAGTTTGGGGCACGCGGGCTTCTTCGGCATCGGCGCCTATGCCGTGGCGCTCGGCCCGCGCCACTTGGGGCTTGATCCCCTTCTCTCGGCTCTCGCCGGGCTCGTCCTCTCTGGCTTGGTCGCCCTTCTCGTCGGCAGGCCCATCCTGCGGCTGCGAGGGCACTATCTTGCGGTCGCCACCCTTGGCCTTGGCATCCTCGTCTGGCTGGTGCTGTACAGCGAGGTCGCGCTGACGGGGGGCCCCGACGGACTGCAAGTGCCGCGGCTCGTTCTGTTCGGCTGGCGCGTGGCAGGGGCGGAGACCTGGTATTGGATCACCGGCGCAGTCTTGCTGGTCGGCGTGTGGCTGGCGCTCAACCTCGAGGACAGCCCCTTGGGCCG
>CALBEG010000109.1 GCA_937927455.1 uncultured Elioraea sp.
CGTGTTCCAGGTGGCGGGGGAGAGTTTCCTCGCCCTGCTCGACGGGCTCTACGAAAACCGCGCAGCCATCCAAACCATCACCTGCCGCTTCGAGGGGGCAGCGGTGACCATGGCCGAGGCCTATGGCAAGCTCACCGGTCGACCCGGGGTGGCGATCGTCACCCGCGGTCCTGGCGCTTGCCACGGCTCAATCGGCGTGCACATCGCGCAGCAGGACAGCACGCCGCTCGTTCTCTTTGTCGGCCAGGTGCCGCGCGGCGACATGGATCGCGACACTTTCCAGGAGGTCGATCACCGCCGCCTCTTCGGCGCGATGGCGAAATGGGTGGTGCAGATCGATGACGCAGCCCGGATCCCGGAGCTCGTCGCACATGCCTTTCAGGTTGCGGTCTCAGGGCGGCCGGGCCCTGTCGTGGTGGCGATCCCCGAGGACATGCAGACTGACGTGGTGACGGTCGCCGACCCGCGGCCCGTCATCGTTCCGCGCGCGTTGCCCGATCCGGCGGCGATGGCGGAACTGCGACGGATGCTCGGGCGAGCCAAACGCCCGCTCGTCATCCTCGGCCAGGGAGCCGCATGGACGGAGCAAGGGCGGCACGATCTCGCGCGCTGGATCACGGCGAACGATCTTCCCACCTCGGTCGGCTTCCGTCGTCAGGCATGCATTGACAATACCCTCGACCAGTACGTCGGCGACCTTGGCTACAGCGGCGACCCCGCCCTGTTTGCCGCAGCGCGCGAGGCCGATCTCATCATCTCCGTCGGGTCGCGCCTCGGCGAACCGCTCACACAGGGCTACACGCTGTTCACACCGCCGGCGATGGGCGTGCCCTTTGTGCACGTGATGCCGGATGGGGCGGAACTGAGCCGAGTCTATCAGGCCGATCTGCCCATCCTTGCCGATCTCAATGCCTTCGCCGCCGCAGCGGCGGCGATGGAGCCTGTTCCCTCCGCCTGGCATGGCTGGACGAAGGCCTTGCGCGCCAACCGCCTCGCCTGGTCGACCGAGATCCCCGACTATGACGGCCCTCTCAACCTCGCCGCCTGCATGCGCGCGCTGGAGGCGATGCTGCCCGAGGATGCGATCGTCACCACCGATGCCGGCAACTTCTCCGGCTGGGGCGTGCGGTTCATCAACTATCGCGCCACCCAGAGGCTGATCGGGCCCTGTTGCGGCGCGATGGGCTATTCCGTGCCGGCTGGGATTGCGGCCAAGCTTCTCCATCCGGATCGTGTCGTGATCAGCATGACCGGAGACGGGTCGATGCTGATGACGGGGCAGGAGATCGCCACCGCGTTCCACCACGGCGTCAATCCGGTGGTGTTGGTGTTCAACAACCAGATGTACGGTACCATCCGCATGCATCAGGAGCGCGAGTATCCCGGCCGGGTTTCCGGTACCGCGCTCACGAACCCCGATTTCGCCCGCTTCATCGAAGCCTTCGGTGGCCACGGCGAGGTGGTGCAGGCGACTGAGGAGTTCGTGCCGGCGATGGAACGGGCCCTCGCCTCAGGCAAGCCCGCGATTGTCGAAATCCGGATGAACCCCGATCAGATCACCACCCGCACCACGCTCTCCGCCATCCGCGCCGCCGCGGCCAAGCGCAAGCCGGCACCGAAGAAGCATGCCGCCAAGCAGAAGGCGGGTTCGGCGCGCGCCCGCGCGCTGGCCAAGGGGGCAGCCCCCAAGAAGGCGCGTTAGCCGCTCACGCCCTCCCGTACACGTCCTCGAGCCGCACGATGTCGTCCTCCCCGAGATAGGCGCCCGACTGCACCTCGATCAGGGCGAGCGGGATTTTGCCTGGATTCTCGAGGCGGTGCACGCAGCCGAGGGGCAGATAGACGCTCTCGTTCTCGCGCAGAAGGATCTGCTCGTTGTCGCGTGTGACCAGCGCGGTACCGTTCACCACCACCCAATGTTCGGCGCGGTGGTAGTGCTTCTGCAGCGAAAGCTGCCGCCCGGGGCGCACGACGATGCGCTTCACCTGGAAACGCTCGCCGGCGATCAGCCCCTCGTAGAAGCCCCAGGGGCGGTAGATTCGGCGATGTTCGGTGGCCTCCCGACGCTGCTCCGCTTTCAGCCGATCGACGATCCGCTTGACGTCCTGCGCGCGCGCGCGCGGCACGACGAGAACCGCATCGTCCTCAGCGACCACGACGGTGTCCGTGAGCCCGAGCGCGGTGACGAGGGGGCCGTTGCTGCGCACGTAGGAGCCTTGGCACTCCTCCAGCAGAACGGTGCCGATGGCGGCGTTGCCGGCGGCATCGCGAGGCGCGAGCTCCCACAGCGCGGCCCACGACCCGACGTCCGACCAGCCGAAGCTGCAGGGCACCACCGCCGCCCGGTCCGTCTTCTCGGCGACCGCGTAGTCGAGGCTGATCGCTGGTGAGGCGGCGAAGGAGGCGCCGAGCCGGATAAAGTCGAGATCAACGCTCCGCCCCGCCACTGCCTCGCGCACCGCGCGCATCACTTCAGGGGCAAGGCGCTCCATTTCGGCAAGCAGGGTCTCCGCGGTGAAGACGAACATGCCGCTGTTCCAGAACATGCCGCCTGTTTCCAGAAGCTGCTGCGCCGTCGTCGCATCCGGCTTCTCGATGAAGCGAGCGACCGCAAAGCACCCCTCGACCCCGGTGATCGGTTCGCTCAGGGCGATCCAGCCGTAGCCGGTCTCCGCCCGGGTGGGGGTGATGCCGAAGGTGACGATCCGGCCGGCCCGCGCCGCCCGCGCTGCCGTGGCCACCGCCGCATGCAGGGCGGCGACGTCGTCGATCACCGCGTCGGCAGCCATCATCCAGAGCACGGCGTGCGGATCGGTCTCCGCCGCGAGGAGGGCTGCGGCGGCGATCGCGGGGGCGCTGTTGCGCCCTTCTGGCTCGAGCACGATGCGCGTGCCCCCGAACCCTGCCTCCCGCAGCTGTTCGGCGATGATGAACCGGTGCGACTCGTTGCAGACCACGATCGGGGGCGCGAAGCCTGCCAAGGTCGGAGCTCGGAGCGCGGTCTCCACGATCATCGGCCTCTGCGAGACGAGGGGCAGGAGCTGTTTCGGATAACTCTCGCGGCTTGCCGGCCACAGCCGGGTGCCCGACCCGCCGGAGAGGATGACGGGATGGATTGGAGACGAACTCTCGGACATGCACTCCTCGCTGCGACGCCGACCTGGGTGGAAAGCCCTTTAGCCTGCTCCCGAGCCCGGGAACACCTCGGGGAACAGCAGACGTGGGAGCGCAAGCGCGACCTCCGGCAACGCGATCAGCACGAGGACAACCAACAGGGTCACGCCGATGATGGGCAAGGCGTGACGGAACGCGTGCGGTTCCGGTACCTCAGCGATCTGGGCGGCGACAAGAAGACAAATGGAAAGGGGCGGGGTGAGAAGCCCCACGGCGAGAACCGTCACCGCGATCACCCCGAGCTGGATAGGGTGTGCCCCCGCCGCTTCTCCGACGGCCTGGATCACCGGCAGGAAGATCAGCACCGCCGGGATCGGGTTGAGCGGAATGCCGATGACGAGCAGGAAGGCGACCAGAAGCAGCATCAGGCCCCAGTAGCCGTCGGCGATACCGAGCAGGAAGCGCGTGATGGCGGGTCCAGCCCCAAGATAGGCAACGAGCCAGCCGTAAATGCCGGAGGCGGCGACGACGAACATCGGCACCGCGAAGGCAACGGCAGACTCGCCCAGAAGCTCTGGCAGATCGCGCAGGCGAAGCGAGCCATAGAGGCCCCCCGCGAGAAGCGCAGCCCAGCCGACGGAGACGATGGCAGCCTCCGTCGGTGTGACGAAACCGCCCGCCACGCCCCCCAAGACCAGGACCGGGATGAACAGAACGGGCAGGCCCTGCACGACGGCCGCCTTTTTCGCCGGCCATGGCATCAGCGCGCCGCGCGGCCAGCCCAAGCGGGTCGCAAGCACATGGTTGTAGGCCATCTGCGCCAGTCCGATCAGCACTCCAGGAACGAGCCCGCCGACGAGAAGGGCACCGACGCTCACCTGGCCGACCGCGCCGTAGAGGATCATCACGATCGAGGGCGGAATGATGACGCCGAGGATGGCCGAGCAGGCGGTCAGCGCCGCCGCGTATCCCGCTGGATATCCCGCCCGTTTCATCGCCGGAATGACGATCGCGCCAATCGACACCACATCAGCCACCGCTGATCCCGAAACTGCGCCGAAGCCCATCGAGGCAGCCACGTTGACGTGACCGAGCGCACCGCGCAGCCGTCCGAAGGCAGCATGGGCGACGGCGAGCAGTCGGTCCGTGATCGCGCCCGCTTCGATGATCCGGCCGAGCAGCAGGAACAGCGGCACGGCGAGCAGGGGAAAACTGTCGATTCCCTGCAGAACCTGGTTGGCGAGGGTCGCCAACGGCAAATCAAGCTGGACGAGGACGACGAGCGACGTCAGGACCAGCGCGAATGCGATCTCCACACGCAGGAGCACGAGGAGGAAGAAAAGCCAGATCAGAACGGCGAGCGGTTCGAACACGGGTCAGTCGGATAGGGCGCAGCGCAGCGCGGCCAGATCACGCAACACGACCTCGACCAGGAACGGGACCATCAGGAGCACGCCCGCGGGCAAGGCGGCGAACTGCCACACTTCGGCGATGCCGAGTGTTTCAAGGTCGCGGTTGACGCCGAACTCGGCGAGGCTGATGCCGCCCCACAGCAGTACCAGGGCGCTGGCGGCGACGGCGAGATCAGCCAGCAGCTTCAGAGCGGCCCGGGCACGCCGGTTGGACGGGGGCAGAATTTCGCACGCGTAGTGTCCGGAGCGGCGAACGGCGACGGCAGCGCCGAGAAAGACGCACCAGGTGAAAAGGAGGAGCGCTGCCTCCTGGGTCCAAATCGCCGCAACCCCGAACGCCTCCCGCCCTGCGACCTGCCATGCGACGGTGACAACGAGGAGGCCGAACAGAAGGGCGAGCAGGCGCAGCAGCACCCGTTCGAGGATCCGGTTCACGGGCTCGAGGATGGCGAGCATGGCTCAGTCGCGGCCCTGGGGAAGGAGCCGCCGCCCAGGATCAGTTGTCGTCACGGGCGAGGGCAGTGGGTCGGGCTCGCATCGTTGGCTGCGCTCACCCGCGCTCAGGCGTTGCGCAGCGCGGCCCGCACGAGTTCAAGAAGATCGCGAGCCTGATAGCTGCTTGCGAGCTCCTCGTGCAGCGGCGCGAGCACGCGCGCAAAGGCTTCGCGGTCCGGCTCATGAACATGGATCCGGCCGGCGAACTCGGTCCGTACGCGCTGCAGGACGGTCTCGTCCGCTTCGATGCCGGCGCGCGTTCCGACCTCCATCGCCTCGGCGGCAACCGCGCGCAGGACCGTGCGCTGCGGTTCCGCAAGCCGACCGAGGCTACGGGCGGAGGCTGTGAAGTGTCCGACCTGGATCTCGTGGCGCGTGAGGCTGAGGTGGGGGGCGACTTCGAAGAAACGCTCCGAGAGATAGCCGGACAGGCTGCTTTCCAGGGCTTGCGCGACGCCCGTCTGCACCGCGGTATAAACCTCCGCCCAGTTCACCGTCACCGGCAGGGTTCCGAGCGCCTGCCACTGCCGCGCCACCGCAGGCGAGGGCGGCACGCGCATTTTGAGCCCGCGCAGGTCCTCGAGGTTGCGCACCGGGCGCACCGCGGAGAGGTTGCGCGTTCCGCCCAGCATGAAGCCGAGCAAGACGAGCCCCAACCTGCGCTCGTCATAGAGCGCCTGGATGCGCTGCACGATCGGCCCTGCCGGGCGCAGCGCGCGGCGAAACGACTGGTAGTCCGGAAACAGATAGGCGAGGGAGAAGACGTTGTAGGCCGGCAGTTGCGCAGCGGCGTTGTTGGTGGTGGAGATCATCAGGTCGATCGTGCCGAGACGCATCTCATCGAGCACGGCGCGATCGGTGCCAAGCTGGGCGGAAGGGAACAGGGTCGAGCGCAGCGCTCCGTTCGTGCGGCGCGCCAGTTCCTCGCCGAACCATTCCGCAGCCGTGTTGTACGGGTGCGGCGAGGTCACCAGCGTATGCAGCCTGAGCGTGGTCGCAGCATGGGCGCGCGACAGGAAAGGGAGCGGCAGCGCAGCGGTGGTCGCAACGAGGGGGGCAGCGAGCAGGCGGCGGCGGAACAACATCGCGGTCACTCCGCGGCGAGAGCAACGCGATCGGGCAGGCGCCAGCCATAGCGCCGATCAAGACCCAGCATGCGCACCAGCTCGAGCCCGCGCGCAAGGTCAGCCGGCGGCAGCGGTCGGAGCGGCCGACGCAGCGGTCCGACGGGCAGGCCCACCGCCCGCATCAGCGACTTCACCGCCACCGGGTTGATCGCCGAGTAGGTGAACTGCAGGAGCGGCAGCAGACGGAGATAGGTCTCGCGGAAAACATCGGCCTGGTCAGGCGTGTGCCAGGGCCGCGAAAGGTCTGCGAGCCCGGCGGGGTCGAGGTTGCCGCTCATATTCGCCGTGCCCGCCCCGCCAAGGGCCATGGTCGGCACGACCAGGCCGAGATTGGGGGAATCGCAACACATGATTGCCGCCTCCGGCCGCGCCGCGAGGACTTGCGCCACCTGCGCGACCCGCGTGGTCGACTCCTTCAGCACGACCACGTTCGGGTGCTGAAGAATCCTGAGGACCGCCTCCGCCGACAGGTCGGTCTTCACGCGCGGGGGATTGTTGTAGATCCCGATCGGCAAATCGACCGCATCCGCAATCTCGAGAAAGAAGGCCTCGATGTCGGCCTCCGGGGCGCAGATTTAAGCGGGCGCGGCGAGGATCGCCCCGTCCGCGCCGCATGCCGCGGCGTGACGGACGAAAGCGAGTGTGGTGTCCGTGGTGTTGCCGGTGCACCCGTAGAAGAACTTCATGCCGGCACGACGGAAGCGGACGGTCTCCTCGACGATGCGCAGACGCTCCTCCGTCGACAGCAGGGACACCTCGCCGGTCGAGCCCATGATCAGGATCGCCGCCGTGCTGTTCGCCTCCTGCCAGGCGAGGAGTTCGCCGAAGGCCCCGAAGTCCACCGTGCCATCTGCGTTGAACGGCGTGACCAGCGCGACGAAACTGCCCTCGATGTGCATCTTCGACATGTTTCGTCCCCTCGGTCTTGCGGCGTCCCCTCGGTCTTGCGTCCCTGGGTCGTGAGCACGCATCTCCCAGCTGGTCTGAGAATAGGGCGGCGCCGTGGCAGCGTCCAGCAAGCGGGCCCCGCACCGTCTGCGATAACGTCGCAGGAACGAAAGGGTTGAGCATGCTCCGCCTCGCCGTCGACTCCGCCACGCTTGCCCGCCTGCAGAGGCGGAACAGGCTTGAGACGGCGCTGACCCTCTTCGCGCTCATGCTGCTCGCCGCCGCGATCGGATGGGTGGCGGCGGGGCCCGAGGGACTCGTGATCGGCGCAGCGATGATGGCGGCCGGGCTCGCCTTCGGCGCCCTGCCTGCGGATGCCGTGTTCGTCCACGGGTACGGGGCGGTGCGGCTCAGCCCCTCCACTGCACCGGGCCTGTTCGCCCTGGTTGCGGAGCTGTCGCGGCGGGCGGGGTTGGCGGTGGCCCCCACTCTCTATCTGCTGCCGCAGCCCGTGCTGCAGGCCATGGCAGCCGGCACAACGGAGAAGCCCGGCATCGGCTTCACTCGCCCCCTGGTCGAGATGCTCACTCCCGCCGAGCTCGGCGGGGTGCTGGCGCACGAGGTGAGCCACATCCGGCACGGCGATCTCGTCGTCATGCGGCTCGCCGCGCAAGCTTCCGCCATCACTCGGGCGATGGCCCAGGCGGGGCTGCTCGTTCTTCTTTTGTGGGGAACCGGGGCGATGGGCGCGCACCCGCTTCTTCCCGCCCTTCTGCTCGTCGCACCCTTGCTTGCGGACCTGTTGACCCTGTCGCTGTCGCGCACACGGGAATTCCTCGCCGATGCCGGTGCAGTGGAGCTGACGGGGGACCCGCAGGGCCTTGCCTCAGCCCTGCTCACCCTCGAACGAATCCAGGGCGACGATTTCGAGCGTCTCGCCAGCCGTGGTCCGCGGTGGCTGCGGCTTTTCCGCACCCACCCGACGATTGCCGAGCGGGTGGCCGCGTTGCGCGAAGCGACGGTGGTTCTGCGTCCCGCCCTTCCGCTTTGGGGTGACACGCCTTGGGGCCAGGGTCTGCCCCCTCTGCGGCGCCGCCTGCCATGGCGTCGCTGAGCCCGCAGGTCACTTGGCGAGCGGCGGGTGGGCCTGCATCTTCACGGCATGAGCTGCCCCCTTGCCCCCGGCATGCGCGTGCGAAACCCGGCCCGGCCCGACTGGGGCGAGGGCCAGGTGCAGTCGGTGGTGGGGGCGCGCGTGACGGTCAATTTTGAGAACGCGGGCAAGCTTCTGGTGAATGTCGCGGTGGTCACGTTGGAGGCGATCGAGGACCCGCGGGCAGAACGCTGACCGGCATGGTGGGCGAGGGGTTGCCCTCTCGCCCGCAGGGCGGGGTGGTGGCATGCAGGCTTCGCGCAACCCCGCAGCTCCGACCGGCATGACCATTCGCGACGCGACCGACACCGATCTCGACGCCATCCTCGAGATCACCAACGATGCGATTTTGAACTCGACGGCGAACTGGAACATCCGACCCGCCACCCGCGAGGGCCGCGCGGCTTGGATGGCGGAGCGTCGGGCGGCCGGGTTCCCGGTGCTGGTGGCGGAGGAGGAGGGGCGGGTCTGCGGTTTCGCGAGCTATGGCCCCTTTCGCCCTTTCGAGGGGTATGCGCACACGGTGGAGCACGGGCTCTACGTCCACCCGACCGCCCAGGGCCGCGGCCATGGCAGGGCGCTGCTCGGCGCCCTGATCGCGCGCGCCGAGACGGAAGGAGTCCACGTCATGGTCGCCGCGATCGAGGCCGGCAATGCCCCCTCGCTCGGCCTGCACGCGCGCTTCGGCTTCGTCCGCGTCGGTTTCCTGCCCGAGGTCGGCCGCAAGTTCGGCCGCTGGCTCGACCTCGTTCTCATGCAAAGGATCTTGGGATCGCGCTGAACGGGAGCGCTCAGGCCAGCGGCAGCGTGTGCACCCGATACCCGTGACGGATCACGCGGCCCAGCACAGGGTCCTCGAGCTCCATCTCGAACCGCAGCGACGGCCTGATGCCCCCATGCGCGGGGAAGGTGCCGCCGAACAGGAGGGTGCCGACCGGCAGCGGCGCCCCACCCGTAACTCCGGCGATCAGGTCCTCGGGGCGGCGGATCGCTGCGGTCGCCCCCTCCTGGTATGGCACGAGCCGCGGCGGCGAACCCTCCTCGATCCAGGAGCGCAGGATCAGCCTGTCCCAATGCGGCACGACCTCATCGTAGCGCCAGAGAATCGACGCCATGGGCTTGGGGCAGAGCTGCTTCGAGACGTCGATGGCGTACGACTCCACCCTGCGGTCCGTGTGGTCGGAACCGAGGCCGACCCATAGCCCGTCGGGCAGCGAGACGAGGACGAACTCCACTTCGCCCGAGCTGTCGGCGCCGAGGGTTTCGATCTCGGTAGCGGTGGTCAGCAGGGTCGCGCTGTTGCGGAAATAGGCCGGGATGGACGGCGGCGGCCGAACACCGAGCCTACGCAGCTCCTCGACGTGATGCTCCACCGCCACGCGATCCCGGCCTGTGAGCCCGGCGATGATGAGGGCGCGGGGGACAAAGGGAACGACCACCTCCCCCGATCTGGACAGGCAGCGCACGGCGAGAGGGCACATGGCGGGCGACTCCGGAGTGGCTGCCCCACTCTAAGGCGCGCGACGGGCTTGGCGAAGCGACGGGGCCGGGCAGTGTTGCCCCATGCCGACGTTGTTCCGTCTCGCCGAACTCACCGCGACGGAGGCCCGGGGCGAGATTGTGCCGGCGGTGCCTGTCTGGACCATGCTCGCCTCAGCCTGGTCCCGCCTGGCCGGAGAGGGGGCAGAGGCGCGGTTCGGCGACCTCGACATCGCCCCACCGGTTGCGATCGAAGAAATCGCGCCCAGCGGGGTTGCGGCCGGCGACCCGAAGCTCGGTGACGCGGCGAGCGGCGAACGCGCGGTGGCGTGGCTCGCGGATGGGCTCGTACAGCTCATCCAGCACCTCAGCGATCAGCCATAACTCTCTGGTTTCACCGAATCGATTCTGCCGAGCATCCATCCCTCCCATGCCTGCACCTCGCGTGCCAGCGGCGGCGCTTCCGGGTGCTGCCCTGCCGCGATAGGAACCAGGCCGAGCGCGCCGAGGAAGGAATCGAACGCGTCCTCGCCCCCCGGCGACGGGCCGAAACCGTCGCGCACTGCCGATGCCGCCTCAGGCTGCAGCACCACACCGTGTTCTGCCGCGAACGCGAAGATCGCCTCCGCCTGCGCCGCCCGCCAGGCCGGATCGCGCTTTCGGGTCGGCCGCCCGAGGCCGACGCGGGCATAGGCCTCGGCCGGATAAGCCTCCGCCAGCACCACCCGACCGGGGCGGGCAAGGGAGGCGAGGTTGCCCTCGAACGGCCAGACCGAGACGGGAAGGCCCAGGCGTCGTGCCGGAAGCAGAAGCTCGCGCCACCCCGCGATCGCTGCTTTGCCGACCTGATCTGCCCCCAATGTCCAGAAGAGGCCGCAGGCAGCGCGAACCGTCTCGCCGCGCCGGTCGCAGAGCCGGAGCGCCCTCTCGGCGTCGAGACCGAGCCGGGCGAGAAAGGCTGCTTTCAGTCCGCGCCCGGAGATAGGGCCGGCAGGAAAGAAGGGCCGGGCCGGCGAGACCTCATCGAGCGTGGTGGCAGGGGTGAGGAAGGCGCCATTGCACGCCCCCTCTAGGAAGCTGAGGAACCCGCTTCCGCGCAGTCCGGCGCGACGCACAAAGGCGAGCGGAAGGCCGATCGGGAAATCCAAGCCCAGCAGACCCACCCCGCCTGCGGCCTCAGCATCGCGGGCAAGGTCGGTGACGAGCCGAAGCGGCTCGGCGACCGGGGCAGGGGCCTCGACCCGCCATCCGGCGGCCGCGCGGCGGACGACCGTCACCCGACGCTTCGCTGCCGCCGCGGCCTTCGCCCCGCTCCAGTCCGCGTGGGCGACGATCGTGAACGGGCTCGCGCTCAGGGCGTGTAGGCAGCGTCGAAGAACGCACGCTCGAGGGCGACCGCGCGCCGAAACAGAGAGGCGATGCGGTCCCGTTCGATCTCGTCGGAGGCGTCCCAAGCGCGATCGAGCTCGCCGCGCAGGAACGCAACGAGGGATTCGAAGCCCGGGCCCGAATGCAGGGTGATCCATTCCCGGAAGACGAACCAGCCGGGGTCGCGATCGGCGACGGAGGAGGCCCAGGTGAGATAGGACCACTCGGCGACCGTCAGCACGGCGAGCATTTCGCCCCATCGCCCGCCCGCCGCCGCTTCGCGCATCAGCGCCTGGAAGCCAGCCGTGGGCGGAAGCAGGGCGGGGGCTGTCCGGTCCGCCTCCGGCACGCCGAGGGCATCGAAGCTGCGCTGGAAATACGTGTTCTCGTCTGAGACCACGAGGCCGAGGAAGCGCCCCAGAACGATGCGCTGCGCGAGGCCGGGTGCGGCGTGGATGGCGGCGCCAAGCAGGGCGACGAAGGAATCGAGAAACTGATAGTCCTGCACCAGGTAGCGGCGCATGACCGCGTGATCGAGGGTGCCGCCAGCGAGTTCGGAGACGAAGCGGTGGCCGACGGCCGCAGACCAGTCGGGTTCGGAAAGGTCGCGCAACCTGTCGGTCGGTCGCGTCACGGCTGACGTCGTGCTCATTGGCTTGGCTGCCTTGTCATGGGTCTGGGCTTTCATGCTGCCCTGCCCAGATGTATGGCGCTGAGGGCAATGGCGAGGGGGGACGACCGACCATGAGCCACGCGACTGCGCGCTTGCTGGCGGGAACAGATGCTGCGCACCCGGACGGACAGTACACCGTCGTCGCGAAGTGGTTCCATTGGATCACGCTCGGGTTGATGCTGATCGCACTGCCCACCGGTTTCGTCATCAAGTACATCAACCCCGACCCGTTCGCGACCAAGCTCGTCTTCTACGCCATCCACGAGAGTGCGGGGCTTACCATCCTGTTCGTCTCGATCGCGCGGCTTGCCTGGCGCATCGCCAACCCCCCGCCGCCCTTGCCGGCCCGCCTGCCGGTTGCCATGCGGGTAGGGGCGCAGGCAGTCCATGGCATGCTTTACGCGGCGCTCATCCTGCAGCCCATCTTCGGCTTCCTCGCCACCAACGCGTGGGGGTTCCCGATGCAGGGGGCGACCGCCTATCTCGGCATCATCGACATCCCCGCTGTGGTGGCCAAGGACGAGACGCTGGCGCGGGCTTTGCAGGCGACGCACACCTGGATCGCCTATGCCCTGGTGGTTCTGCTCGTGGTGCACGTCGGTGCGGCGATCTGGCATCACGCGATCCGCCGCGATGGCACGTTGATGCGCATGCTGTGAGGCGAAATCGGCCGGCTCAGCCCTTGCCGCGGCCGAATAGGCGGCGCAGCACCCCGGGCGTCTTCGCCGCCCGCGCAGGTGTTGCGCGCACAGCCGACGCCGCGCTCTCCCCGTTCCTGGCCTTCTCCTTCTGCGCCAGCCACTTCTCGAGGCTGATGCCGGCCTTCTCCGCCCGGCGTGCTTCATAGGCGCGCTTGGCTTCGCTCATGCCGGCGGTCGGATCCTTGTCTGGCTTCGTCTTTGCCATCGGTTCCTCTCTCCAGGACGCTGCGTGTACTCAGGGCCTTATGCCGCTTCAAGCCGCTGGCCGGGGAGGGGCAGGATGGATCCAAGGCTGAAGACGGCGCTCTGGGTGCAGGCTCTGGTCAGGCAATGTGACCGCGCGGCGAGGACTGCCGTCGTGCTGCGCAAGGGCGACCCGGATTCGGGTGGGGTAGTGCTGGTCCTGAGAGCGCGTGACGGACTCTTTCCCCTCATCGAGGCGCGCGACGGGCAGGGCCGGGCGGCTTGGCTGCGCGCGCTCGGGGATGCGCCCGCGGACGAGGCAGCGCTCGACGCCTATGTGGCCCGGGCGCTGCGGCGGGATCCTGATCTCTGGGTGGTTGAGATCGACGCACCGGACGGCAACCTGCCGTTCGAGGCGCGCCTTGTCTGAACCGAAACTGCAACGTCACCCGATCGTCACCCACGCCGGCGGGAGGGGGGCTAAACCACTTTCCCTACGTTTGCATGCAGAAGGGGGAACATCGCATGCGTCGATCCTTCATGGCCGCCATCGCCTGCGCTGGTGCCGTCGGTGCTGCAGCACCCGAGGCCGCCTCTGGCCCTCTGGTGGAGCGGCCGATCGTGATCGCCCACCGCGGCGCCTCGGGCTATCTGCCCGAGCACACGGTGGAGGCGTACCGGCTCGGCATCCGGCAGGGGGCGGACTTCATCGAGCCTGACCTTTTCCTCACTCGCGACGGCAGGCTTGTCGCCCTGCACGACGATACGCTGAATGCAACCACAAACATTG
>CALBEG010000110.1 GCA_937927455.1 uncultured Elioraea sp.
AGCCCGCCGAGCCCCGCCCCGGCCTTCCGGGCGGGCTGACGGCGTGCTAGCCCGCGTGCCCGATGCGCCATTTTCTCGACTTCGAACGCCCGATCGCCGAACTCGAAGGCAAGATCGAGGAGCTTCGCCGTCTGCCCGAAGAGACGGAGGTGGACATCGCGGAGGAGATCGCGACCCTCACCGAGAAGGTCGAGAAGCTGATCGCCGCCACCTATGCCAAGCTCACCCCGTGGCAGAAGACCCAGGTGGCCCGCCACCCCGCACGCCCGCACGCCAAGCACTTCGTCTCCCGCCTGATCACCGACTTCCTCCCTCTCGCCGGCGATCGCGCTTTCGCCGACGATCGCGCCATCCTCGCCGGGCTCGGGCGCTTCCGCGGCCGGGCGGTGGCCGTGCTGGGGACGGAGAAGGGCGACGACACGGAAGGCCGGGTTGCGCACAATTTCGGCATGAGCCGGCCTGAGGGCTACCGCAAGGCCCGCCGGATGCTCGACCTTGCCGGTCGGTTCGGGCTTGCGGTTCTCACCTTCGTCGATACGCCGGGCGCCTATCCAGGGGTTGACGCGGAAGCGCGTGGCCAGGCGGAGGCGATCGCGCGGTCGATCGAGGCCTGCCTCAATGCGCCTGTTCCCATCATCGCCACCATCATCGGCGAGGGGGGCTCAGGAGGGGCGATCGCGCTCGCCGCCGCCGACCGGGTGCTGATGCTCGAGCACGCCGTCTATTCCGTGATCAGCCCTGAAGGGTGCGCCTCCATCCTCTGGCGAGACTCGGCGCAGGCAGAGGCGGCAGCGGAGGCGATGAAGATGACGGCGGCCGACCTGAAGGCGCTCGGGCTGATCGATGCGATCGTGCCCGAGCCGCTCGGGGGCGCGCATCGCAACCCCGAGGCCGCCATCGACACTGCCGGCGAGGCGATCGCCACCGCTCTCGCCGAGCTTTCCGGCAAAAAGGGGGGAGAGCTCGTCGCCGCGCGGGAGGAGAAGTTCCTCGCCATGGGGCGGCAGCCCGCTTCGGTCTGAGCAGATGGTGGGGCCTCGCCTCGCGTCGGTGTTGCTCTCCTCGGTCGGCGCCGCGCTGGCCGCGATCGAGACCGTCCTGCTCGCGCGGCTGTTCGCAGAGGCCGCCCTCGCTCCGCTCGCGGCCGGGTTCCTGGCTCTGCTGCCCGGGGCAGCGGTGCTGGCCGCCATGGTGCTGGCGCAGATGGGGATGCGCTTCGTCAGCGGCGCGACCGACCCCGCTTCGGTGGAGGATCCTCGCCCGCTCAGGGTCGGCCAGAGGGTGATCGGCAACACGGTCGAGCAGGCCGCGATCTTCGCCCCCGCTCTGGTCGCGCTTGCGGCCCTCGAGCGTGCGTCGAGCGGCACGCTCCTCGCCCTAGGGCTCGTCTTCGCCCTTTCCCGCCTTCTGTTCTGGGTTGGGTATGTGGTCCATCCCCTCGGCCGCGCCCCGGGCATGGGGGCGACCGTGCTCGTTGTCCTTGGCACGCTCGTCTGGGCGGCCTGGGCAGGACTGCACAGTCTTTGACCCTCGCCGTCAGGCGGGCACGATGAGAGGGATTGCCGTCTCCGCCTCAGTCACCACGACGGGGGTGCGGCCGATCAGGTCGCCGTCCGCCTGCACCGGCAGTCCTGCGGGGGCAGTGATCTCCAGGCTCTGGGCGTGGCGGAAAGTGACACCCCCGAGGCTGGGCAGAAGGTTCAAGGGCAGCGCCAGCCCCGCCCGGATCGCGGCGAGCCGGCCGCGGCCGGGAAACAGGGCGGCGACGAAGCCCGGGGCATCGGCCCGCGCGTGCGGGGCGAGCAGGAGCCGCCCGCCATAGAACCGCCCTTTGGTTGCGATCGCCTGCGCCACCTCGAGCGCCTCGCCGTTGACCCTGATCGCCAGACTCGGGAAGGGCGAGGTGAAGATTTGCCGCACGGTCTCCAGCACATAGGCGCCCTTGCCGAGGCGGCGCTTCAGCCCGCCATCGAGAGACGCCACCACCGCCGAGTCGAGCCCCACGCCGAGCATCTGCAGCACGAGTCGCGCTGTGCCGTCGCCGAAACGGGCAAGGAGGGGGCGCATCAGGCGTGTCCGTCTTGCGGCAAGCGCATCGGCAATCGCCTCGACCTCGAAGGGCAGCCCCCATTCGTGCGCGATCACATTCGCTGTGCCGAGTGGGATGACGCCGAGGGCGGCGTCAGAGCCGGCAATTCCGTTCGCCACCTCGGCGATGGTGCCGTCGCCGCCGGCAGCGGCGACGATTCGCGCCCCGTCCCGCACCGCCCTCCTGGCGAGATCCTCGGCATGGCCGGGTGACGTCGTCTGCGCGATCGTCACCGCGACCCCCTTCGGACCAAGGGCGCGGCACACCATGTCGAGACGGCGGCGGCCGCGTGCGCCGGCGGTGGGGTTGAAGACGACGAACAGACGCGCGCATGCGCTTGCCGTGTCATGCGAAAATTTCAAGGTAGTCAAGGACGATGACACCCCGATGACGCTTGGACGGACAATCGATTAAACGATCGTGTTCGCTCTTTTCATGAAATGTTCATGGCCAACCCGGATGGTCGCGCGTAGAGGGCCGTACGAGACCGTCTTGCAAGGAACGACCCGGGCATGAACGCCCCCCTGCAAACCCGCTCCTACCGCACCGTGTTCATCTCCGACCTGCATCTCGGCACGCGCGGCTGCCGGTCGGAGTTCCTGCTCGATTTCCTCCGCCGCACACGCTGCGAGCACCTCTACCTTGTGGGCGACGTGATCGATGGCTGGCGTCTGCGCCGGTCCTGGTACTGGGACGAGGCGCACGACGAGATCGTGCGCGCCATTCTCGCCAAGGCGCGCGCGGGCACGCAGGTCACCTACATTCCTGGCAATCACGACGAGCTCTTCCGCGCCTGGATGCCGATGGAGTTCGCCGGCATCCGGCTCCGCGGCTCGGCCGAGCACGTCACCGCCGACGGCAGGCGGCTGCTCGTCATGCACGGCGACGAGTTCGACTCCGTCGTCCGCTACGCCAAATTCCTTGCCCTGCTCGGCGACTGGGCCTACACAACCGCACTCGTCGTCAACCGCTGGTTCAATGCGGTGCGTCGCCGACTGGGCTACCCATACTGGTCCCTGTCCGCCTGGCTGAAGCTCCAGGTGAAGGAAGCCGTGAAGGCGATCGACCGCTTCGAGACGGCGCTGGCCGCCGAGGCGCGGCGCCGCGGTTGTGACGGAGTGGTGTGTGGCCACATCCACCATGCTGCGATCCGGGACGTGGACGGCGTGACCTACCTGAACGACGGGGACTGGGTTGAAAGCTGCACCGCCATCGTCGAGCACTTCGACGGCCGCATCGAACTCGTGGACTGGGCGGCCGAAAACCGGCTCTCGTTCTGGGAGGCTCCGAACCGCTCTGCGCAGCGGTCGCGGTCGGCTTCGGCGCAAGACAGCCCGGTCACCGAAGCCGCCTGACTGGCTTGACGAAGAGGGTCTGCCGTTCTTCAAGCCCGCCGGGCCCGTGCGAATTCTGATCGTCTCAGACGCCTGGATGCCGCAGGTGAACGGGGTGGTGCGAACGCTCGCCACCGTTGCCGACGAACTGCGCGCCATGGGCAACACGGTGGACGTGATCGGGCCCGATCGTTTCCGCACCATCGCCGCGCCCACCGAACCCTCCGTCCGGCTTGCCCTGTTTCCAGGCCGGCGCCTGCGCCGGCTGATCGACGACTTCCGGCCCGACGCCATCCACATCGCGACCGAAGGCCCTCTCGGCTACGCCGCGCGCCGCCTGTGCCTCGCGCGCCGCTGGCCGTTCACCACCGCCTTCCACACCCGCTTTCCCGAGTATCTGCGCGCCCGCCTCGGCCTTCCGGAAAGCCTGACCTGGCGGCTGATCCGACGTTTCCACGCCCCCTCCGCCGCCGTGCTGGTCGCCACCCCCTCCCTGCGCCAGGAACTCACGGCGCGCGGCTTCTGCAACGTCACCGCCTGGACGCGCGGGGTCGATCTCAACCTCTTTCGCCCGCGCGAGGAGCGCGCGGGGTTCGGCCTGCCGCGCCCCGTCTTCCTCTATGTCGGGCGGGTGGCGGTGGAGAAAAACATCGAGGCCTTCCTCGCCCTCGACCTGCCTGGCTCGAAGGTGGTGGTGGGGGACGGGCCGGCGCGGGCGGCGCTCGAGAAGCGGTTCCCCGCGGCGCACTGGCTCGGGGCGAAGTTCGGCGAGGAGCTCGCCCGCGCCTACGCAGAAGCAGACGTGTTCGTCTTCCCCTCCCGCACCGACACGTTCGGCCTCGTGCTGGTCGAGGCTCTGGCCTGCGGAACCCCCGTCGCCGCCTACCCAGTGCCCGGCCCTCTCGACGTGATCGACGGCGCCCCGGTCGGCGTGCTGGATGAGGATCTCGGCCGGGCGGCGATGGCGGCCATCGCGCTCGATCGTGCCGCCTGCCGCGCCCATGCGGAGGGGTTCAGCTGGCGCCGCTGCGCTGAAATCCTGCTCGAACGCCTCGCCCCAATCCCGCACGCCGTGCAGGCCACCGAGCCGGTGGCGGTGGTTTGACCGTTCTGGTCGCCAGCCCCGCAGCATGCTAGCCCGCGAGGCGTGACCTGCCCGCCGCCGCGCTGACCCCGCACCGCACCGCGCCCGCCCGCGATGCTGAAGCGTCTCGCGCGCCACCCCGCAACCCTTGCCCTCGCCGCGCGCCTGCTCGCCGCATGGCTTCGCCTCGTCCATCGCACCACGCTCTGGCGCGCTGAAGGGCGCGAGCACGCCCGCGCCGTGTGGGCAGCGCGCCGCCCTGCCATCGGCGCGTTTTGGCATGAGCAAATCCCGCTCGCCCCCGCGCTCTGGACGCACCGCGAGCCCGACGACCCGGACCCCGGGCCGATGCGCTGCGTCGTGCTGGTCAGCCGACACCGCGACGGGCGGCTGATCGCCGACATCGCGCGACGCCTCGGCGTAGACGCGACCTTCGGCTCGTCGACCCGTGGCGCTCTGGAAGGCTTCCGCGACCTCCTTCGCCTGCTCGAGGCCGGGCACACGGTTGCCATCACCCCCGACGGGCCGCGCGGGCCGCGCCGCATCGCCCAGCCTGGCGTCGCCCGCCTCGCCTTGCTGTCGGGGCGGCCAGTGGTTCCGCTCGGCGCCGCCGTCTCCCGCCGCAAGATCATGCGCAGTTGGGACCGCATGGCCTTTCCATTCCCCTTCTCGCGCGGCGGACTCGTCTACGGCGCGCCGATCATCCCCAGCCCGGACGAAGGCGAGGACGCGCTCCTCGCCCGCATCAGCGAGGGCATGGACCGCGCCGCCGCCCGGGCCGAGGCGCTGGCCAGGGGAGAGCCATGACCGCCGCCGCCACCCTCTGGCGCCTCGCCGCCTCCGCCGCTGCGCCTCTGCTGCCCGCTTGGCTTGCCATCCGCGCCGCGCGCGGCAAGGAGTTTCCGGCACGGCTTCGCGAACGACGCGGAGACAGCCCGCTTCCCCGCCCGGACGGCCCCTTGCTCTGGATCCACGCCGCTTCGGTGGGTGAAACCCAGTCCATCCTGCCCGTCCTGTCGCGGCTACGCGCGACCCGGCCCGACCTCACCATCCTGCTCACCACCGCCACCGTCACCTCGGCGCGGCTGATCCCGGCCCGCCTCGGTCTCGCCGGCGACCCCGCGCAATCGGGCGCCTTCGCGGACGCCCCCTGGCTTATCCATCAGGTGGCACCGCTGGACGTGCCGGCCTGGATCGCGCGCTTTCTCGACCATTGGCGCCCCGATGCGGCCGCTTTCGTGGAGAGCGAGCTTTGGCCGAACCTGCTCGGCGCTGTGTTCGCCCGCGGCATCCCGGCGGCGTTGGTGAATGCCCGGCTGTCGCCCCGCTCCGCCGCGCGCTGGCGCCGCGCGCGCAGCCTCGCCGCCACGCTGCTTGGCCGTTTCGCCGTCGTCCTGCCGCAATCGACCGCAGACGCTGCGCGGCTGATCGAACTCGGCGCCCTCTCCCTCGGCCCCGCCGGTAATCTGAAGTTCGCCGCCCCGCCCCTGCCGGCCGAGGAGAGCGAGCGCACCCGACTTTCCACCCTCTTCGGCACCGCCCCGGTGTGGGTCGCTGCCTCCACTCACCCGGGCGAGGAGGAGCAGGTGCTTGCCGCCCACGCCCTCGCCCGGCGCGCCATCCCCGACCTCCGCCTGATCCTCGCCCCGCGTCATCCGGAACGCGGCGCGGAGGTGGCGGCCTTGGCGCGCGCCAGGGGGTTCGCCCCGACCCGGCGGTCTCTGGGCGAGGATCCGACCACCCCTGTCTGGGTGCTCGACAGCCTGGGCGAACTCGGCCTCGCCTACCGGCTCGGGCTCGGCGCCTTCGTCGGTGGCTCGCTGGTGCCGAAAGGCGGGCAGAACCCACTCGAACCCGCCCGGCTGGGTCGTCCCGTCGCCCTCGGGCCGCATACCGAGCATTTCGCAGAGATCGTCTTGGGCCTCCTCGCGACCGGCGCGGCAAGCCAGGTCCACGACGCGGCCTCGCTCGCCGCCTGGGTGGGGAGGCTGGTCGGGGATTCGCCGTGGCGCGAGGCGTCGGGCAAAGCCGCGGCCGCCTTCGCTGCACCGCACCAGCGCGTCCTGGACCGGACGGTGGAAGCCCTGCTACGCCTCATCCCCCGGGAGACCGAAGGCTGACCTGAGAAGCAGAGGCTCGATGCTGCGTGCACCCGAGTTCTGGCGGCCTGGTGGCGGCGGACTTCCCGCCCTGATCCTCTCGCCCTTTTCCGCCCTCTATGCCGGCGCCACACGCCGGCGCGTGGCGCGACAGGGCTGGAAGGCGCC
>CALBEG010000111.1 GCA_937927455.1 uncultured Elioraea sp.
CTGCCGAAGCCGCCCGCACCGCGCGCCGTCTCGTCGAGCAGCTCGCACTCACCCCAGGCGATGCGCTCGAAGCGGGCGATGACGAGCTGGGCGATGCGCATGCCGCGCGTGATGGTGAAGGGCTCACGGCCGGCGTTGAGCAGAAGCACGCCGATCTCGCCGCGATAGTCGGCATCGATGGTGCCGACCCCATTCGCCATGCAGATGCCGTAACGAAACGCGAGGCCCGAGCGTGCACGCACCTGCGCCTCGTAGCCGGGCGGCAGGGCGATGGCGATGCCGGAAGGGACCACCGCGCGCTCGCCCGGAGCGAGCACCACGGGAGCAGAGACGGCAGCATAGAGATCCATCCCCGCCGCCTGCTCGGTCGCATAGGAAGGCAAGGGAAGCCCTTCAGCGTGCGGCAGGCGGCGAATGGCAATGCGCACGGTCATCGCAACGCCTCCGCGATGCGAGCGGCCAGGCGACGCGCCAGCTCCGTCTTGGCGAGTCGCGGCCAAACTTCGGCCCCGGCTTCCGACACCAAGGTCACTGCATTCTCCTCCGCTCCGAACACGCCCGTGCCGACGTCATTGGCGAGGATCCAGTCGCAGCCCTTGCGCGCGCGCTTATCCTGCGCCTGGGCGACCAGGTCGTCCGTCTCGGCAGCGAAACCGATGACGAGGCGTGGGCGCTTCGGTCCGGCGGCAGACAGTCTGGCCAGGATGTCGGGGTTCTCGACGAGCGAGATCGCGGCCGGTGGTGCGCCTGCAACCTTCTTGATCTTTGCCGCTGCTTCCGTCGCTGGCCGCCAGTCCGCCACCGCCGCTGCGCACACCGCGACATCGGCCGGCAGGGCGGCTTCGCAGGCGGCGAGCATCTCGCGCGCGCTTTCGACGCGAACGACGCGCACGCCAGGCGGGTCAGGCAGGGATACCGGGCCGCTCACCAGCGTGACGCGCGCACCCAAGCCAGCGAGGGCGGCGGCGATGGCATGCCCCTGGCGGCCTGATGAGCGATTGCCGAGGAAGCGCACGGGGTCGATCGCCTCGAAGGTCGGCCCCGACGTGACGAGGGCGTGACGACCGGTGAGCGGCCCGTCGCCCAGCACGGCGCGCACGGCCTCGAGGAGAGCAGGCGGCTCGACCAGGCGCCCGAGCCCGGTCTCGGGTTCCGCCATCTCGCCCTCCTCCGGCCCGGCGAAGGCGACACCACGGCAGCGCAACGTTTCGACATTGGCCCTGGTCGCCGGATGCGCCCACATCGTCGGGTTCATCGCGGGAGCGACCAAGACAGGGCGCGTGGTGGCGAGCAGCACCGTGGTGGCGAGATCATCCGCGAGGCCGGACGCCATCTTCGCGATCAGATCGGCGGAGGCGGGCGCGACGACGATCGCTTCGTGGTCGCGGGCGAGCCGAATGTGCCCGGCCTGCGCCTCCTCCTCGAGAGACCAGAGATCGCCATGGACCCGGGAGCCTGTGATGGCGGCGAGGGCGTGCGGCGTGACAAAGCGCGCCCCTGCGGCGGTGAGAAGTCCGGTCACCGCGAAGCCGGACTTGCGCGCAAGGCGGGCGAACTCGAGCGCCTTGTAGGCGGCGACCGACCCCGAAACGATGAGCAGGATCCGCCGCACGCAGACTCGCTCAGACTGCGGCGAGATCGCACAGCACGCGGGCGAGCACGCGCGCGCCGTTCGCACACGCCTCCGGGGTGGCGTACTCGGCGGGATGGTGCGACACACCGCCGCGGCAAGGAATGAAGATCATGCCGGTGGGGCAGAGGCGCGCGAGGAACTGCGCGTCATGAAAAGCGCCCGACGGCATGCGGAGGGCGGCAAGGCCCAAGTTCCGCGCTGCCAGCTCCACCACATCAGGCACCAGCGGGGCGAAATCGGCAGGGGCGGCGTGGAAGCGTTCATATACGCGCGCGGTGCAGGTGGTCATGGCGCGGGCCACCGTCTCCGCCACCGCATCGCCACGGTCGCGCAGAACCTTCGCATCGGGGTGGCGGAAGTCGATGGTGAACACCACTTCGCGCGCGACCGAGTTCGAGGTATCGGGCTTGACACGGAACGATCCGACCGTGAAGCGGAGCACGTCGTCGGGATCGTGCATCAACGCGTTCAGCGCCTGGATGGCGCGGATCGCGTCCTGCACGGCGTCCTTGCGCAGGCGCAAGGGTGTGGTGCCCGCATGGTCGGTGCGCCCCTCGACGGTGACGGTGAACCAGCGGCAGCCCTGGATGCCGGTCACCACGCCGATGTCCATCCCTTCCGCCTCGAGCCGCGGGCCCTGTTCGATGTGCGCCTCGACATAGGCATGCGGGATGTAGCCGAGAGGCCGCGAGGGGAGATCGGATTCAAGGGCGAGCTGCTCCGCCAGCGCATCGGCGTAGCGAATGCCCTCAGCGTCTCGGATGTCGTCGAACTTCGCCATGGGCTCGGCCTTGGTGAAGCTCATCGAACCGGTGCAGCCCGGGGCGAAGCGCCCGCCCTCCTCGTTCGTCCATGCCACGACTTCGATCGGCCGCTGCGGCCTGATCCCCGAGGCGGCGATCGCCTCCACAGCCTCGAGCCCTGCGAGCACGCCGTAGCTGCCATCGAATCGTCCGCCCTGCGGCTGGCTGTCCATATGGCTGCCGGTCAAAACGGGAGCGGCCGAAGCGTCCCGCCCCTCGAGGCGGAGGAAAAGGTTCGCCGCCGGATCGATCGCGACGGCGAGCCCGGCGGCCCTGGCCCAGCCGATGAGCAGGCGGCGCGCTTCGCGATCCAGTGGAGACAGACAGGGGCGGTTCACACCCTCGTGCCCGTCCTCGGTCGTGAAGCCACCGATGCGGCCCATCTCCATCAGGCGCCGCCACAGCCGATCACGATCGACCGCGCGCGCTGCATCCGCCTCCATCGCTGTCTGAGCCATGGCTCGACCCTCTCTCCCTTTGCGGCAACGGACCGTGCACCATGCGCGCGCTCTTGCCAACGGAGGAGAGGGTGGCGATGGCCGGAAAGATGCCGGGCTTGACGACGCATGTTCTGGACACCGCGCGCGGCCAGCCGGCGGCGGGCATGCGGGTGGACCTGGTGCGCGACGGCACGATCGTCGCCACGGCGATGCTGAACGAGGACGGGCGAACCGGGTCGCCCCTTCTCACCGAAGCCACCTTTGCGCCGGGCCGCTGGGAACTCCGCTTCCATGTCGGCGCCTATTTCCGCGCCCTGGGCCTGGGCGAGGATCCGCCCTTCCACGACGTGGTCACGGTCGCGGTGAACCTCCGGGCGGATCGCGGGCACTATCACGTTCCTCTGCTCGTCTCGCCGTTCGGCTACACGACCTACAGAGGATCGTGATCGCGCCGCGGCGTCGACACGGCCCGCCTCTCCACCAGCACCCCGCCCTGGCACAGACGGAACGGGGATCGCAAAGATCCGCGCCCTGTGTTGCGGCTTCGTCCTGTCTGCAGACAAGCGGGCGCGTTGGCGGCGGACGGGATGGGCCGATACGATTGGTACGGAGCAAGCCCATGCGGATCCGGAACGATCGCCACGGCGAAGCACGTCTCGCCGGGCTCGGCGTGCCGGGAGGCGGGCGGTTGCGTCGGGTCTCGAACAAGGTGGCGCGCCCCTGTTCCGCCGTGGGCACTGCCTGGTCGAGCGCGTCGGGCGCGGGCGGGTTTCGCTCGCCCTGAGCAAGCCTCCAGCCCTTCGGGTCGTGCGCAACGTCCGCGCACTCCCCCGTGCCTCGGTCGGAGCCCGAAGCGGAGGGCGGTGAGAGCGGCGAGCCAATCAACGGGTGTTGTCCAGGGCTTGCGCGCCCGCCGTCCGCGGCCACGACGTCGCGCAAAGCGAACCCCGTCGCGTCCGTTCAGATCGGCGCCGAGAAGCCCTCAGCCCGCTTTGGTCTCACGCTCGACCAGAAGGCGAGCAGCAGCAAGGCGGCGGTGATGGCGACGAAGGTGGCCGAGATGGGGCGCTGGAGGAAGACCATCGGGTCGCCGCGGGCGAGCAGCATGGCGCGGCGCAGATGCTCCTCCATCAGGGGGCCCAGCACGAAGCCGAGCAGGAGCGGGGCCGGCTCGAACCGCATCAGGGTCATCGCGTAGCCGACCAAGCCGAACAGGATGCAGGTGGCGACGTCGAACACG
>CALBEG010000112.1 GCA_937927455.1 uncultured Elioraea sp.
TTCTCCCACGAAAACCTGCCAGTCGCCATCGGGCGGACGGCATTCGCGCTCGCCCGCACGCAGCGTGATCGCACCCGCCTGCCAGACCTGCGCAAAGCCCTCCGGCGAGGAGAGGACGTAGGCGAGGGTGCGGTCATACACCTGGTCCTTGATGCGCGGCAGCAGGAACAGGAACCAGACCAAGATGCCGAGCGTAAGGGCGAAGACGCCAAGCCACACGCCGCCGAACACCGTGGCGACAATGACGCCGAACATGCCGAGCCCCAAGGGCAGCGCGGTCTCGATGCGGCGGAACACCGGCGAGCCGGGCCGCGACATCAGGCCGATGTTGACGCCGAGGATCAGCCGTTTCTGCGCGATCAGCCGCTTCAGGCGTGCATGCGCTCGGGCGACCTGAGGGTCGGTCATGGTTGCCCCCTTGTTGCCCCCGCCACCTCCGCCCGCTCTCTGTGCCGGACTGCTGTCATCGCCGCACCACGCCGCTCTCGTCCGCCTTCAGGTCGAAGGCCGCGGCCATCAGGGCCCGCGTGTAGGGCTCGCGCGGGGAGTCGAGCACCTCCTGTGCCGGCCCTCGCTCGACCACCCGGCCGTCCTTCAGCACAACCACCTGGTGGGCAAGCGCGCGCACGACCTTCAGGTCGTGGCTGATGAAGAGATAAGCCAGGCGGTGCCGCGCCTGCAACGCGCGCAGGAGTTCGACGATCTGCGCCTGCACGCTCATGTCGAGGGCGGAGGTTGGCTCATCGAGCACAACGAAGCGCGGCTTCAGCACCAGAGCACGCGCGATCGCGATGCGCTGGCGCTGCCCGCCAGAGAACTCGTGCGGGTAGCGGTCGATCCAGGCCGGGTCGAGGCCCACCTCCTCGAGTGCGCGGGCGACCATCGCGTCCCGATCGCGCCTGGCAAGCCCCGGTTCGTGCACCGCGAGTCCTTCGGCGACGATTTCGCCGAGGCTCATGCGCGGGCTGAGCGAGCCGTACGGGTCCTGGAACACGATCTGCATCCGCCGCCGCAACGGCCTCAGTGCGCGACGATCGAGCCCCGAGATGTCGCGCCCCTCGAAGCGCACGATCCCGACCGCCTCGGGAACGAGACGTAGGAGGGCGAGCCCCATGGTGGATTTGCCAGAACCGGATTCGCCAACCAGCCCCACCGTCTCACCCTCGCGTACCGCGACACTTACCCCGTCGCACGCCTTCACATAGCCCACCGTGCGGCGGAGGAAGCCGCGCCTGATGGGGAAATGCACCTTGACGTCGCGCGCCTCCATCAGGTCGGGTGCTTCGGGAGCAACCGGCGCGGGGGCTCCCTTCGGTTCGGCGGCGAGCAGCATCCGCGTGTACTCGGCCTGCGGCGCGGCGAACACCTCCGCCACCGGCCCCTGCTCGACGATCCGCCCGCGGTGCATCACGCACACACGGTCGGCATAGCGGCGCACGATCGCGAGATCATGGGTGATCAGCAAAAGCCCCATGCGCAAACGCGCCTTGAGGTCGGCGAGCAGGGTGAGGATCTGCGCCTGAATGGTGACGTCGAGCGCGGTGGTGGGTTCGTCGGCAATCAGCAGCTTCGGCTGATTGGCGAGCGCCATCGCGATCATCACGCGCTGGCGCTGCCCGCCCGAAAGCTGGTGCGGATAGGCGTTGAGACGGTGCGCGGCATCGGCGAAGCCGGCCATGGCGAGGCATTCGACAGCGCGCGCCCGCGCCGCCTCGCGCGAGACTGGCTGATGCAGAAGGACCGCCTCGATGATCTGCTTCTCGATCGTGTGCAGAGGATTGAGGCTGGTCATCGGCTCCTGGAACACCATGCCCGCCAAGCCGCCGCGGGCTTCGCGCAAGGTCTCGGCATCCGCCCCGATCATCTGCTTCCCATCGAGCAGGATGGAGCTGCCCGCCGGGTGGCTCGCCGCCGGATAGGGAAGCAGCTGAAGAATGGAGAGGGCGGTGACGGACTTGCCGGAGCCCGATTCCCCCACCAGCGCAAGCGTCTCGCCCGGATCGAGCGAAAACGAAGCACCTTCGACCGCGACCACCTCCCGTGTCCCGGAGCGGAACACCACACCGAGGTCGTGCACCTCAAGGAGGCTCATCGTGCGGCCACCCCACCTGGCAGCTTGCGCGGGTCGAAGGCGTCGCGCACCGCCTCGCCCACGAAGATCAACAGCGTGAGAATGGTGGCAAGCACGACGAAGGCGGTGATGCCGAGCCACGGCGCCTGAAGGTTGTTTTTGCCCTGCTGCACGAGCTCGCCGAGCGAGGGCGAACCAGGCGGCAGGCCGAAGCCAAGAAAGTCGAGCGAGGCGAGCACGGTAACAGAGCCCGAGAGAATGAAGGGGAGGAAGGTGAGGGTCGCCACCATTGCGTTGGGCAGGATGTGGCGGAACATCACCACCGAATCCGAAACACCGAGCGCCTTCGCCGCGCGTACATAGTCGAAGTTCCGCCCGCGCAGGAACTCGGCCCGCACCACCCCAACGAGGCTCATCCACGAGAACAGGAGGAGAAAGACGAGCAGCACCCAGAAGGTGGGCTCGATGACGGAAGCGAGGATGATGAGCAGGAACAGCTGCGGCATGCCGGACCAGATCTCGATGAAGCGCTGAAAGAGGAGATCGACCAGACCGCCGTAGTAGCCCTGCACGGCGCCGGCGACGACGCCGATGACGGAGGATACGAGGGTGAGCGTGAAGCCGAACAAAACCGCTATGCGAAAACCGTAGAGGACGCGGGCGAACACATCGCGCGCCTGGTCGTCGGTGCCGAGCGGGTTGAAGGGGGTTTCAGGGCCGATCGCCTCGGC
>CALBEG010000113.1 GCA_937927455.1 uncultured Elioraea sp.
ACCGCGCGCAACCGCACGCCGGCGGAATACGCCGCCGTCGCCGCCTTCTTCGAGTTCATCTCGCGCCCCGAAGAAGACGCGTGGTGGCATCAGGTGACGGGCTACGTGCCGCTGACCACGGCTGCTTACGAGAAGTCCAAAGCGGAAGGGTTCTATCAGGCCAACCCGGGCGCGGATTCGGCGATCATCCAGCTTTCGCGCGCCGAACCTACGCCGAACAGCCAGGGCTTCCGTTTGGGCGGCATGGTCGAGATCCGCAACATCATCCAGGAGGAGCTGGAGAAGGTGTTCCAGGGCCAGCAGACGGTGGCGCAAGCGCTCGAGGCCGCCAATCGCCGCGGCAACCAGGTGCTGCGCAACTTCGAACGCGCCAACCGCTCGTGAGCGACTGCACGGTCTGAAGCGTAGCCTGTCGGGCCGCCTCCACCGCGGGGCGGCCCGATCTCGTCTTGGGCGAACAGCATGCGCAAGAGGGTGATCTTCCCCCAGGTCGGGCTCCCCTATCTCCTCCTTCTGCCCCAGCTCGCGATCACCTCCGTCTTCTTTTTCCTGCCGGCTGGCCAAGCGATCTGGTTCAGCTTTCTCCGTCAGGACGCATTTGGCATTCGCACCGAGTTTGTCGGGTTCGAGAACTTCGTCGAACTGGTGCAGGACCCGCTCTATCTCGAGTCGCTCTGGATCACGCTCGTCTTCTCATTCTGGGTCACAGCACTTGCCATGTCGGTCGCGCTTGGTCTTGCCGTGCTGGCTGATCGGCACATCCGGGGTGCCACTGCTTACAAGACGCTGCTGATCTGGCCCTACGCCATCGCGCCCGCCGTCGCGGCCGTGCTCTGGATCTTTATCTTCCACCCCCAAGTTGGACTGTTAGGCCGGTTCCTCAATGGGATTGGCGTGGCCTGGGACTACAAGCTAAACGGCACGCAAGCGCTGATCACCGTCGTCGTCGCCTCGGCCTGGAAGCAGGTGTCGTACAACTTCCTGTTCTTCCTCGCCGGCCTGCAATCGATCCCGCGCAGCGTGCTGGAAGCGGCGGCGATCGATGGCGCCTCGCCCGCCCGCCGTTTCTGGACAGTGGTGTTTCCGCTTCTCTCCCCCACCACCTTTTTTCTGCTGGTGATCAACCTAACCTACGCCTTTTTCGACACGTTCGGCGTGATCGATGCGCTCACGAAAGGCGGCCCCGCCAAGGCGACCACCACTTTGATCTACCGCGCCTACATAGATGGGCGGGTAAACCTCGATCTCGGGTCTTCATCCGCGCAGTCGGTGGTGCTGATGCTGGCGGTGATCGCGCTGACCGCCGTGCAGTTCCGCTTCATTGAACGCAAGGTGCACTACTGAGGAGTGCGGCAAGATGCACGGCCCCGTAGCGACCACCAAGGGGGAGGCGATCGCACGTGCCGAAGAGGCAGCCGAGCGGGCTGATGCCTTGCGCCAGCGCGCCGATTGGCTCACCCATGCGATCCTGATCCTTGGCGTTGCCCTGTTTGCGCTGCCGATCTGGATTGTGCTGATGGGCTCGACGCACGATGTCGCCACCATCAGCCGCGGCGAGGTGCCACTTCTGCCAGGGCCCTATGCGATTGAGAACTATGTGGCCGCCTGGACGGAAGGTTCGGCCCGCACCACACGCGTGCCGGTGAGTGCGATGATGCTGAACAGCTTTGTGATGGCAATACTGATCGCGGTGGGCAAAATCGCGATCTCCATCCTTTCGGCCTACGCTGTGGTGTTCTTCTCCTTCCCCGGCCGCATGCTCGCCTTCTGGGCGATCTTCATCACACTGATGCTGCCCGTCGAGGTGCGGATCTTCCCCACCTTCAAGGTCGTCTCCGACCTCGGCATGATCAACACCTATGCGGGGCTGATCGTGCCGCTGATCGCCTCCGCCACCGCCACCCTGCTGTTCCGCCAGTTCTTCCTCACCATCCCCGACGAACTCGTCGAAGCGGCGAAGATCGACGGTGCCGGGCCGATGCGCTTCTTCAAGGATGTGGTGGTTCCGCTCTCGGTCACGAACATGGCCGCCTTGTTCGTCATCCTCTTCGTCTATGGCTGGAACCAGTATCTCTGGCCGCTGCTGATCACCACCACGGGCGACGTGGAGACGATCGTGATCGGCATCGTGCGCATGATCGGTTCAGAAGCGGACACCGACTGGCACCTGGTGATGGCAACCACCGTGCTCGCCCTGCTGCCGCCGGTCGCTATCGTGATCTTGATGCAGCGCTGGTTCGTCAAAGGACTGGTTGAGACCGAGAAGTAGGAGCACAGGCATGGCCACGCTCGAACTGCGAGGGATCCGCAAGTCCTTCGGCGCCGTGCACGTGCTGCATGGCATCGACCTTCAGGTCGCGGAAGGCGAGTTTATCGTCATCGTCGGCGCTTCGGGCTGCGGCAAATCGACCTTGCTCCGCATCGTCGCCGGGCTCGAGACCGCGACCGAAGGCAGCGTGCTTATCGGCGGGGCGGATGTGACGCGGCTCGAGCCGAAGGATCGCGACATTGCGATGGTGTTCCAGAATTACGCGCTTTATCCGCACATGAGCGTGTTCGACAACATGGCCTACGGCTTGCGCATCCGCGGCCTGCCGCGCGCCGAGATCGAGGGGCGCGTGCGCCGTACCGCGGAGATGTTGGGGCTTGGCGAACTTCTGCGCCGCAAGCCGCGCGAGCTCTCCGGCGGGCAGCGTCAGCGGGTTGCCATGGGCAGGGCGATTGTTCGTGAGCCGAAACTCTTTCTGTTCGACGAGCCGCTCTCCAACCTCGATGCGAAACTCCGCGTGCAGATGCGCGCCGAGATCAAACGGCTGCAGCGACGCCTTGGCGTGACCAGTCTCTACGTCACGCACGATCAGGTGGAGGCGATGACGCTCGGGGATCGGCTGGTGGTGATGAACGGGGGCCGGGCCGAACAGGTGGCAACACCGATGGAGGTGTGGCGAGAGCCGGCGAACATCTATGTCGCGGGCTTCATCGGCGCGCCCGCGATGAACTTCCTGCACGGCAGGCTGTGCAGCGAGGGCGACGCCGTCGACCTTCGCGCAGGCTGCGCGATCGCGCTCGCCGCCCCGCCAGCCGGGGTGAGCGATGCGGAGGTGACTGTCGGCATCAGACCCGAACATGTCCGGATCAGCAGCCACGGTGCAGCAGGCGCCATTCCGTTGAAGGTCGATCTCGTGGAGCCGCTGGGAGCGGAGAGCCTGATCCACGGCATCCTGCCCTCCGGTGAGGGGCTGACCGTCCGGGCAACCGACTGCTCACCGCTTGCCGGCACGTCGCTGCCGATTGTTCTTCCTGCGGAACACTTGCATCTCTTCGGCGGAGACGGGCGCCGGCTGCGTCTCGCGCATGCGCGCAATGCCACCGCGCGCGTTCGTGCCGGCGCGTGATCGTACCAGTGCTGTCGGCGTCGGCACGCAGCCCCCGCACGGCCGCGCGTCCTGGCGGAGCGCGTGCCTGCCAGGGAACGTTCCACGGGGTGTTACTTTTGAAATAGGACCATTCGTTTTTTCATCGATGGGCGTCTGATCAGAACCGGCGCAGCAAACGGTCGATATAGTCAAGCTCCGGCTTCGGTCGGTCGCGCTCGCCGGCGCGGCGGCGCAGCTCCTCCTGGATGTCGCGCGTGCGCTTCAGTTCCATCTCCTCCGGCACGCGCACGTCCGACCCGTCGTTCTGGCCTCCAACCTGATCGCGCCGTGGCCTGCCGAGCGGATCACGCCCCTGGCCGAGCTGGCGGCCCTGACCTGACTGGTCCTGCCCCAGTTCGGTGTTCTCACCACCCGGATCGCCCTCGCCGTCGTCGGGCTCCATCAGGCCCATTCGGCCTGCCATCTGGTTCTGCATCTCCTGCCCACCCTGCTGCAGGGCTTCGAGCGCGCGCTGCTGGGCGGCCTGGGCAGAGGCATTGTCGCCGCGGCGCAGGGCCTCAACCGCCTCGCGCATCGCTTGGTCGGCCCGGCCAAGCGCTTCCGGCACCTCGCCGGTGAACTCGCCGAACTGTTCCATCAGTTCGCCAAGTGCTCGGCGCAGCGCCTGCTGTTGACGCGCGTCGCGCTGGGTGTCGGCCTGAGGCTGGCTGCTGCTCTGGCCGCTTTGCTGGGTGCCCTGCTGAGTGGTTTGCTGGCCGGGCCGTGTCTGGGGCTGCTGGCGGCTCTGCTGCCCCTGCCCGCGTTGCTGCTGACGCCGGGCGGCGCGCTCCTGTTCGGCGCGCTCGTGGCTTCGATCCATCAACTGGCTCTGGCGCTGCAGCATGTCGTTCATCGCGCCCATCATCTGCTGGCCGCGCTCGCGTTGCTCGCGCCGCTCCGGGTTCTCCATCCGCCCGAACTGGCCGCGCTGTAGCTGGTCGATGGCGCGCTCGAGGTCAGCGAGTTGTTGTCGCATCCGCTCGAGATCGCCGCGCCGGGCAGCATCCTGGAGACGATCGGCCATCCGCTGCATGTCGCGCAGGTCCATGGCGCGGGCGTTGCGATCAAAGGGCAGGGTCTCGATGCCGTCGCGCCGCATCGCTTCCATCAACGCCTGCAGGTAGCGCTCCATCGCCTCGCGCAGCTGGTCGGCGAGACGCTCGAGTTCGCGCTGATCGACCGGCTCGCCGCGTTCCGCCTGCTCGATCGCCTCGCGCAACTCGCGCCGCAACTC
>CALBEG010000114.1 GCA_937927455.1 uncultured Elioraea sp.
GACGAGAGCGATCAGGATGAGCACGCCCCCCATCGTCGGCGTGCCGCGTTTGCCCAACAGATGCGCCTCCGTCATGTACTGTTCGCGCATGGGTTGGCCCTGGCCCTGCAGCCGCTTCAACCGCTTGATAATCGGCCCGCCGAGCAGGAAGGAGAGGAAGAGCGCGGTCATGCACGCCCCGCCCGACCGAAACGTCAGGTAGCGGAACAGGTTGAACAGAATGAACTCGTCGGCGAGTGGGGCGAGCAAGTTGAACAGCATGGCTCAGCCCACTCCCCGCGCCAGGAATTCGACGATTCGCCCCATCCGGCTGCCGAGCGATCCTTTGACCAGAATCACGTCTCCCGGTTGCAGCGCGCCGTGCAGGAGGGGCAGAAGCGCCTCCGAATCGGCTGCGTGCGCCCCGCGCATGCGCATCGGCAGTGCCTCGTAGAGGTGGTGCATCAGCGGCCCGCAACAGAAGACGAGGTCGATCCTCGCCTGCACCGCCGCCTGGGCGAGCGCGCGATGCTCGTCCTCCGCACGTTCGCCCAGTTCCAGCATATCGCCGAGCACGGCGACACGGCGTGAGGCCAGGGCCTCGGCCAGCACCGCGAAGGCAGCGCGCATCGAGGGCGGTGAGGCGTTGTAGGAGTCGTCGATCAAAACCGCTTCGCCGTCGCCAAAGCGGACCGCGACCCTCTGACCGCGCCCGGGGGCAGGAGCGAGGTCGGCGAGATCCTCCGCGGCGCGAAACGGGTCGGCGCCGGTGGCGAAGACGGCGGCCAGCACGGCGAGCGCGTTCTGCGCGGCGTGCCGGCCGGGGGCGGCGAGACGGAACGAGATCTCCTGACCAAGTAAGCGCGCGCGCGCCCGGCCGCCGAAGCCTTCGGTGCGCCAATCGAGCAGGCGGATGTCGGCGCGCGGGTCGGTCCCGAAGGTAAGAATACGCGCAAGGCCGAGCTGGCGCGCGTGGGAAAGGAGGCGGGGGAAGTGGCGGTTGTCGCGGTTCAGCACCACGGCTCCGCCCGCAACCACGCCCTGCATGATCGCGGCCTTTTCGTCGGCGATCGCCTCCTCGTCGGGGAAGAATTGGATGTGCACCGCCTCGACGGTGGTGATGATGGCGACATGCGGTGACACAAGCCGCGCGAGGGGAGCGATCTCACCCGGCCGGTTCATGCCGATCTCGATCGCGGCGTGGGGTACGTCGTGCGGCAGGCGGGCGAGGGTGAGGGGAACGCCAAGTGCGTTGTTGTGGCTCGCCGCTGCAGCGTGGCAGCCGCCCTGGCGGGCGAGCACGTGCCTGAGCGCCTCCTTGGTGCCCGTCTTGCCGACGCTGCCCGTGACTGCGATCACCATGGCGCGCGCGCGGGCCCGGCCGGCACGGCCGAGAGCGGTCAAGGCCGCGAGCGTGTCCTCCACGCGGATCAGGCGCGGATCGCCCGCAACCTCGGGTGGGTCGCGCGAGACAAGAGCGCCTGCCGCTCCCTTGCGCAGCGCATCGGCGACGAAGTCGTGCCCGTCGCGCACGCCCTTCAGCGCGACGAACAGGTCACCGCGGGCGAGGGTGCGGGAATCGATCGACACCCCGGACGCGACGAACGGCGCAGGCGCGCGTCCGCCCACCGCCTCCGCGATCTCGGCCGATGTCCAGAGAGCGCTCATCGCCGCCCTCCCAGCCGCTGCACCGCGTCGCGCGCGACGGCGGCATCGTCGAACGGGATGATCCGGTCGCCAATGATCTGGCCCTGCTCGTGGCCCTTGCCGGCGATCACTGCGACGTCACCGGGGCCGAGCCCGGCGATCGCCGCGGCGATCGCCGCCGCGCGATCGCCGATCTCCTCAGCAGTGGGGCAGCCCGCACGCACCGCTGCCCGGATCGCCGCCGGATCCTCCGTGCGCGGGTTGTCGTCCGTGACGATGACGCGATCCGCTGCACAGGCGGCCTCACCCATCGGCGCGCGCTTGCCGGGATCGCGATCTCCGCCCGCTCCGAAGACGAGCGTGAGCCGGCCCGCACAATGCGGCCTGAGCGCGGCGAGCACCGCGGCGATCGCATCCGGCGTGTGCGCGTAGTCGACATAGACGGACGATCCGTTCGCCAGCACCGCCACCCGCTCGATCCGCCCGCGCACGCCGGCGAGGCAGGGCAGGGTTGCGAACACGCGAGACGGCGCCTCCCCGGTGACGATGGCGAGCGCGGCCGCGGTCAGCGCATTCTCCGCCTGGAAGCCCGCGAGCGGCAGCACGAGGTCGAACCGTTCGCCTCGGCAACGGAACGCAACGCGTACACCCTCGGCGAGCGGGACGAGGGTTTCAACCGCGATCAGAGACCCGCCCCGCCCTACCGTGTGCAGCGCAAGCCCTCGCCGCGTCGCGATCGCGCTCAAGCCGCCCATCGCCTCGTCCGCCAACGTGGTCGGGGCGACGATCGGGCAGCCGGGCTCAAGCACGCTCTCGAACAGCCGCAGCTTGGCGGCAAGGTAAGCCGCCATTGTGCCATGGTAGTCGAGATGGTCGCGGCTGAAGCTGGTGAAGGCCGCGGCAGCGAGACGCACCCCGTCAAGCCGGCGCTGATCCAGCCCATGCGAGGAGGCCTCCATCGCGGCATGCGCGATGCCTGCCCGCGCGAGCGCAGCAAGAGTCTCGTGCAGGCTCGCAGGGTCGGGGGTCGTCAGGGACGGGCCCTGGTCGAAGCCCGGTGCGATCAGCCCGAGCGTGCCGAGCGAGGCAGCCTTGCCCTCGTGCAAGGCAGCGAAGATCTGGCGCAGGAAATCCACCGTCGAGGTCTTGCCGTTCGTTCCCGTCACCGCGACCACGGTGGCGGGCTGGACGCCGTGGAACGCGGCGCACATGAGAGCGAAGCGCCGCCTCGGGTCGGGGTCGAGGATGAAAGGCCGCGGCGGCACGCCCGGCGGCCAGGTCGTGCCCTCGGGGGCAAGCACGGCGACCGCGCCCTTCACCACCGCCTCAGGGATGAAGGCGCGGCCGTCAGCCCTCGTGCCAGGCAGGGCGGCAAAAAGGTCGCCCGGCCGGACCCGACGGCTGTCGGCGGTGAGCCCACTGACCATGCAAGCGGCAAGCGGCACGGCCTCGAGGGCACGGCCGTCCAACATGGCGGGCAGGGCCGAGCGTTGCATGAGCTCAACGAGGCGCATGGCTTATCGCAGCACCCGCCATGGCCTGAGCCAGAGCGGCTTGCCGGGAGGGCTGGGGGCTCGGTGTCGGAATCGCGGGGCCGGGGCGGGTCGGTTCCGCTGTCCGCGCGGTGGGGCGGGCAGGGCGCGGCGGCTGCATCGGCATCGCCAGCGCCTCGCGGATCACCGGCGTTTCCAGCTGCGGCAGGTAGCCAAGCAGGGGGCCGATGCGCTCGATCACCTCCCGTGCAGCGGGGGCTGCCACCCATCCGCCCGTGGCGAAGCCGTGCGTATCGCGCCGGGGCTTCGGCTCGTCGATCATGATGTAGACGACGTAGCGGGGGTCGTAGGCGGGAAACATGCCGGTAAAAGAACTGATGCGCGCGTTGGCGAGATAACGCCCGCCTGGTCCCACTTTTTGCGCTGTGCCCGTCTTGCCGCCGACAAAATAGCCCGGGACATCAGCGCCCTTGCCCGACCCATCCGTCACCGTCAAGCGCATCAGACGCCTGAGCGTGGCCAGGTCTCGGGCTTAATCACTTGCGGTGTCAAAGG
>CALBEG010000115.1 GCA_937927455.1 uncultured Elioraea sp.
TCGAAGGTGGCGGTCAGCGTGCCGCGCATCAGCCCGAGCCAGTTGCGATAGACGGCGACCTTGTCCGCGGCATCGACAGCGGCGACGCTGTCCTCGCAGTCCTGAATCGTGGTCACCGCGCTTTCCAGCACAATGTCGGCGATGCCGGCACGATCCGTCCGCCCGATCGGGTGGGCGCGGTCGAGCACGATCTCGACGTGCAGGCCGTGGTGGCGAAGCAGGATAGAGGAAGGATCCTCCGGTGCTCCGTTGAAGCCAGCGAAGGAGGAGGGGTCGCGCAAGCCGGTCTCGGTGCCCGCCATGGAAACGACGAGAACGCCGTTGCGGACGCGATAAGTCTCCGCCTCTGCGTGGCTGCCGCGGGCGAGGGGGGCGACGAGATCGAGCACGCTTCTGCCCTTCGCGATCACCTTCGCCCCGCGCGCAGCGTCATAACCCGCTCGGTTCGCCGGCAGCGGTTCGAGCGCGTCGGTGCCATAGAGCGCATCGTAGAGCGACCCCCAGCGCGCATTGGCAGCATTCAGCGCATACCGCGCATTCGAGACAGGAACGACGAGCTGCGGGCCGGGGGTGAGCGCGATCTCGGCGTCGACGTTCTCGGTGCGGATCCGGAACGGAGGCGGCGTGGGAACGAGGTAGCCGATCTCGCGCAGGAATGCCTCATAGGCGGCAGGGTCGTGTGGCAACCCGCGCCGTGCGCGGTGCCAAGCATCGATTGCAGCCTGCAGGCGATCCCGCTCCGCCAGCAAGGCGGCATTGCGCGGTGCGAGCTCGGCCAGGAGGGCGGCGAAACCGCTCCAGAAGGCCTCTGCCGAAAGCCCGGTGCCGGGACTCGCCTCGTCGGCGATGAAGTCCGCCAACTCGCGTGCGACAGAGAGGCCGCCGAGCGTGATGCGCGACATGCTGCGTGTCCTCCGTTGCAGTGCAGCAAGCCCCTATCACCGATCTGTCATCGTTTGTCGAGAGTGGCCGTCCTCGGCCCTTGCTGAGCGTTGGCTGATCGGGCAGAGAAACGGGGGTCGAGGCGGGGGGCCGGCCCCGCTCCCAGAGACAGGGGTATGTCAACAATGCGCCTAGCGGTGCCGAAGGAGCGTCGTCCGGACGAGGCGAGGGTCGCCGCTACGCCTGAGACGGTGAAGAAGCTGCGCGGGCTCGGGCTGAGCGTCGTCGTGGAGTCCGGCGCCGGCGCCGGTGCCTCGATCCCGGATGCTGAATATGTCACAGCAGGAGCGGAGCTGGCCCCCGATCCGGCGGCCACCTTAGCGAACGCCAACATTGTCTTTTGCGTGCAGGCGCCGTTCGGCCCCGGTGAGGGCGAGGTGGACCAGCTCTCCCTCATCCCCCGCGGCGCACTCCTGATCGGCGGCCTGAACATCTGGTCGGAGCCAAAACGGGCTGAGGCCTACGCCGAGCGCGGCATCGACGCGTGCGCGATGGAGCTCCTGCCGCGCATCACCCGCGCCCAGAGCATGGACATCCTCTCCAGCCAGGCCAACCTCGCCGGCTATCGCGCCGTGATCGAGGCGGCGATGGAGTATCCGCGCGCCTTCCCGATGATGATGACGGCGGCGGGCACGGTCGCTCCTGCTGCGGTGTTCGTCATCGGCGCCGGTGTCGCCGGGCTGCAGGCGATCGCCACCGCCCGCCGGCTCGGCGCGAAGGTGTCGGCAACCGACGTGCGCCCCGCCGCGAAGGAGGAGATCAAGTCGCTCGGCGCCACCTTCGTGGGCGTGGAGACCGAGGAGACCAAGCAGGCGCAGACGGCAGGCGGCTACGCCAAGGAGATGAGCGAGGACTTCAAACGCCGCCAAGCCGAGCTGATGGCCGAGACGGTGAAGAAGCAGGACATCGTCATCTGCACCGCCCTCACCATGGGCCGCGCCGCGCCGAAGATTATCACCGCCGAGATGGTGGCCTCGATGAAACCCGGCAGCGTGATTGTCGACATCGCCGCCGACGCCGGCGGCAACTGCGCGCTCACGCGCCCCGGCGAGCGAGTGCTGACCGAGAACGGCGTGTCGATCCTCGGTTGGCGCAACTGGCCCGCCCGCATTCCGGTCGCCGCCTCGTCTCTTTATGCCCGCAACTTGCTCACCTTCCTCACCGCCTTCTGGGACAAGGAGGCCAAGGTGCCGAAACTGGATGCCAACGACGAGATCGTGCGCGGTGTACTGCTCACCCGCGGCGGTGCGGTCGTCCATCCGCAGTTCGCGCCGAAGCCCGCCGCAGCCGCCTGACGAAAGGACCAATCCGTCGATGAGCACGACCGACTTCGCATCGTCGGCCGCCGATCTTGCGCGCGACGCGGCCGCGCTCGCCGAACGCGCCCAGGCGCTGGCCGCTCAGGCCGCCGCCGCTGCGGGCCCGGTGGCAGAGGTGATCGAGCCCTTCCTCTTCCTGCTCTCGATCTTCCTGCTCGCCTGTTTCGTCGGCTACTACGTGGTGTGGAACGTCACACCCGCGCTCCATTCGCCTCTCATGGGTGTCACCAACGCGATCTCCTCAGTCATCGTGGTCGGCGGATTGCTCGCCGTCGGCCTTGCCGAGGACCCCGTCGCCCAGGTGTTCGGGTTTCTGGCCGTGCTGCTCGCCTCCGTGAACATCTTCGGTGGGTTCCTCGTCACCCACCGCATGCTGTCGATGTTCCGCAAGAAGGGAGGCTGAGCGTCATGGGGGCCACGCTGACGACGCTCGCCTATCTCATCGCATCGGTTTGCTTCATCCTTGCGCTACGCGGCCTGTCACATCCCGAGACGTCGCGTCAGGGCAATC
>CALBEG010000116.1 GCA_937927455.1 uncultured Elioraea sp.
CCCAACTCGCCACCCTCGGCGAAGCGATCGCCGACTGTCCGCTCATGGTCGGAGGCTCGGGCCTCGCCCTCGGCCTGCCGGCGGCGTGGCGCCGCCGAGGCTGGCTCTCCGACCGCAGCGACGCGGCGCGCCTGCCGCACGTCCCCGGCCGCGCCGCCATCCTGTCGGGAAGCTGCTCGCGCGCCACCCTCGCCCAAGTGGCGCACGCGCGTGCGACCTGTGCCGCCCTGGCACTCGACCCGCTCGTCCATCCCGACATCGATACCCTCGCCGCCTCGGCGATCGATTGGAGCGACCGACAGGCGGCGGACGCGACACTCCTTATCTATGCCTCCTCCAGCCCCGAGCGAGTGGCGGAGGTGCAGGCCGTGCTTGGACGTGACCGGGCGGGCGAGATCATCGAGCAGGCCTTCGCCAGGATTGCCGAGGCGCTGGTGGCGCGCGGCGTGCACCGCCTCATTGTGGCGGGAGGCGAAACCTCCGGCGCCGTCGTCTCTCGCCTCGGGCTCGCCCGCCTCGTCATCGGTCCCACAATCGATCCCGGCGTGCCCTGGACCTTCGCCCCGGAACGCGATCTGTTGCTCGCGCTGAAGAGCGGCAATTTCGGGACCACCGACTTCTTCACCAAGGCGCTCACCATGCTGGAGGCGAGGCCATGAGCGAGGAGATGCGGCTGCGCGAGGAGATGTGCCGCCTGGCCGAAAGCCTGTTCGCGCGCGGCTTCTCGGTCGGCAGTGCCGGCAACATCTCGGCACGCACCGAGGACGGAGTGCTGATCACGCCCACCAACGCCTGCCTTGGTCGGCTCGATCCCGCCCGCATCGCCAAGCTCGATGCCGCCTGGCGCCATGTCGCGGGCGATCCGCCGTCGAAGGAGGTGTTCATGCATCGCGCGATGCTCGCCGCGCGGGCTGAGGCGCGCGCCGTGGTGCATCTCCATTCCACCTGGGCCACAGCCGTCTCCTGCCTGGCCGACGTGGATCCCCTGCGCCCGATCCCGCCGCTCACCCCGTACTTCGTCATGCGCATCGGCGAAACGCTGCCGATCGTGCCCTACTTTCGCCCCGGAGACCCTGCGATGGAACCGGCGATCGCTGAGGCGGGGCGCGCGGCACGGGCGGTGCTGCTCGCCAGCCACGGCCCGGTGGTGTCCGGCCGCACGCTGACCGATGCGGTCTATGCAGCGGAGGAGCTTGAGGAGGCGGCGAAACTGTTCCTGCTTCTGCGCGGCCTGCCGGTGCGGCAGCTCAGCGCGGAACAGGTGGCAGATCTGCGGGCGACCTTCGGCTGAAGGAGAGGAAAAGGCGCGCCGCGCGAGTGCGCGACGCGCCTGCAACGGAATTCCGCGGCGACGAGGCGATCAGGTCGTCGGCGTTTCGGAGGACGGGGTCTCCGGTGCCGGCGCTTCGGCCTCTGCTGCCGCCTTGCGCGTGCGGCGGACAGGAGCCCTGCGCGTGGTCGTCTTCGCGGCTGCGGTCTTGCGCGTTGTTGTCTTCTTCGCCGCCGCCGCGCGAGTCGAGGTCTTGCGCGTCGTCGTCGTCCGCTTCGCGGTGGCGCGCTTGGCCGCCGGCTTCTTGGTCGTCGCCGTGCGACGGGTGGCGGTGGTCTTCTTCGCCGCCGCCCGTTTCGGGGCGGCACGCTTGGCGGCGGTTGCGGTTCGCTTCGGTGCCGCCTTCTTCGCCGCCGGCTTCTTCGCCACCGCCGTCTTGCGTGCGGTCCCGCGCTTCGGAGCCGCCGCCTTCCGGGTAGCGGCCCGCATCGCCATCGGCTGCGCGCGCGCCGCAGCGGACGTCTCGTTGCTGTCACGCGCCGCACGGATGGCTTCCACCGCCGCCGGCACGTCCTTGATCATGGACACGTGCACTCACTCCTTTCCGTTCGAGGGGTCAGGACCGCGCGCTGTTCCGCAGGCCACGGCGTCGCCGCGGCGGTGTGAGGCGACCCGCATGCGGCGTGCATGCGGTGTCCGACGAGGCCGCCTGACCTGCGAAGCGAAAGGAAGGGGGATCAGGAAGAGAGTGGTGTACGCCGCCCGGCACTCCGCCGACAGCCGCGTGTCATCCCCTCTCTCTTCTTCGCCTTCGACTGCCTCGACCGGACGAGCGATCTCGGCATGCGTGCGGTCCATGGACCGTCCTTCCCTGCCACGGATGCCCAAGATGCGACGATCGACGAAACGAATCGCGAAGCATCTGCATCCGCAAGATCACGCTATGCGAGTCGCCTGTGGTGCTGTCAACAAAAAGCAGTCGAACGACGCGCATGTCGCGGCATCGCGCACGGGCTGATCGCATCGCACGACGCACCGCAGCGCATGATCGTCGCGCCGCGGCGTGCCGTCACTCCGCCGCGCGCGCCGCACGCATGCCATAGACGGGCGTGCGCCACTCGGGATGCGCGGCACTCTCGCCGCGCGCGATGGCGAAGTAGAGCGCTTGCAGCCGCCTGGTCAGCGCACCGGGCACGCCCGCTCCGACCGCGAGGCGGTCGATCGCGATGATGGGTGTCACCTCCCACGCCGTGCCGCAGAAGAACGCCTCCTCCGCCGCATAGAGCTCGCTGCGATCGAGCGCGCGCTCTTCCACCGCCACGCCCAACTCCTCGCGCAGGAGGCGGATCACGGTGTCGCGGGTGATGCTCTCGAGGATCCCGGATGTGACGGCGGGGGTGATGGCCACCCCGTTGCGCACGACGAACAGACACATCCCAGGCCCTTCCGCCACCTTGCCGCGATCGTTCAGCAGGATCGCCGCCCCGTAGCCCTCCACCTTCGCCTCCTGGGTGGCGAGGCGGCCGTTGTGGTAGTTCGCGTTCGCCTTCACACGCATCGGGATCGCGGAATCCTCCGGCCGACGCCACGACACCACACCGGCCGAGATGCCGTCCGTCAAGGCGCGCGTCGGTGGACGAACCGTTGCGGTACAGGCGAACACCACAGGGCCAGTCGCCGCCATCTCGCCAGTTCCGTCCAGGAGCGCGGTGAGGCGGATGTGCACGCCCTCGCGGAAACGGTTGGCGCGCACCGTCTCCAGCACGGCTTCAGCGAGCCAGGCGGGGTCCGGGCCGCAGTCAAACCGCATCACCTTCAGCCCATAGAGCATGCGATCGAGATGGGCGGCGAGGCGAAAGACGTACATCTCGCTCTCGGCCTCGTTCCAGTAGCCGCGCAAACCCTCGAATACGCCCGCGCCGTACTTCACCGCCGGCGAATAGACGTGGATCTTCGCCTCGGCCCAGGGCACCACCCGCCCGTCGAACCAAGCGTAGGCCGGAACGGTTTCGCTCATCCGTCTCTCCCTTACGACCGAGGATGGCACGGTAGGCCGAAACGAAGCGGGGCGCGAGGAGGTTTCCCCGCGCCCCAGCGATGACGCGCGTGCGAACAGCGCCTTTACTTCCGCGCGGCGAGCGGCACGACCGCGCGCTCCGGCACGCCGACGTAATGCGAAAGCGGGCGGATCAGCCGGTTGTCGCTCATCTGCTCCAGCACATGCGCCGACCAGCCGGTGATGCGCGAGGCGACGAACAGCGGCGTGAACATCGGGATATCGAAACCCATCATGGAGTAGGTGGGGCCGGTTGGGAAATCGAGGTTCGGGTAGATGTTCTTCTTCGCGAGCATCTCCTCGGCAAGGATGCGACTGATCTCCAACCACTTTCGCCCGCCAAGCCGTTCCGCCACCCGGTCGCGCCACTTCGCCATCGTCGGCACCCGCGAATCCCCCGTGCGGTAGACGCGGTGGCCGAAGCCCATGACGAGCGCGCGGTGCTCGAGCTTGTCGTCGATCCAGCCCTTGGCACGTGCGGGCGTGCCGATCTCCTTCAACATGTGCATCACTGCCTCGTTCGCCCCCCCGTGCAGAGGCCCCTTCAGCGCGGCGATGCCGGCCGTCACCGCCGCATGGATGTCAGCCATGGTTGAAGCAACCACCCGGGCGGCGAAGGTCGAGGCGTTGAAGGAGTGCTCGGCATAGAGCGTCATCGAGACGTCGAAGGCCTTGACGATCTCGGCATCGGGCACCCGTCCGAAGAACATATGGAAGATGTTTTCGGAGAAGCCGTACTCCGCCTTCGGGCGAATGGGGCGCTTGCCCTTGCGCAGGCGGGAGATGGCGGCGATCACGGTCGGGATCTTGGCATAGAGGCGGATCGCCTTGCGCTTCGTCGCCTCGAGCGAGGTGTCGCCGGCCTCGGGGTCTTCCATGGCGAGAAAGCTCACTGCGGTCCGTGTCGCGTCCATCGGGTGGGCGCGGCGGGGACACTCCTCGATGATCCGGATCAGCTTCTTCGAAATGCCCCGGTTCGCCCTCTCCTCCTTCTCGAAGGCCCTGAGTTGGCGCCGCGTGGGCAGTTCGCCCTCGAGCAGCAGGTAGGCAACCTCCTCGAAGCGGCACTGCTCGGCGAGGTCCTGCACCGGGTAGCCGCGATAGGTGAGGCTGTTGGTTTCCGGCATCACCTTGGAGATGGCGGTGACATCGGCATGCACGCCGACCAGACCCTTGAAGACCTGCGGCGCGCCTTCGGCTGCGATGTGGTTCATGGCGTTGCCCCGTCCTTCTTCCCCCCGCGCTCAGCCTTTGCGGCGACGCGCCACCCTCCGCCCCGTGGTGCGGCCTGGGCGAGCCTTCGCCGGTTTGCCAGTGATCAAAGACTTTTTCATGCGCGCGCGCTTGAGCGTGGTGGTGCGCGCCTTCGCCTCCGTCTTGCGCGCGACCCGGCGCGCGACCGCAGGCTCGGCTGAGCGCACGGGAGCATCGAAGATGCCGCGCACCGGCGCGAGGGACAGCCGACCCGCCGGCAGGGCGACGTTCAGCGCCGCGAGCCCGCCGGCGGGAAGCGCCGCGAGGTCCTGCACCGCCTCAAGGAAGCGGTTGGCCTCGCGGGTGGAGATGATGCCGTCGGTGAGGGTGCGGAACTTGCGGATGTAGTCCTCGCGCCGGAACGGCCGGGCGCCGAGCGGGTGGGCGTCGGCGAAAGCGATCTCGTCCTCGATCACGCGCCCATCCGTAAGAAAGATCTGCACCCGCCCGCCGAATGCCTTCTCGCGCGGGTCGGTCGCGTGGTAGCGCCGAGTCCACTCGGGGTCCTCGCGGGTCTCGATCTTGTGCCACAGTCGCACCGTGTCGGGGCGGGAGGCACGGCGTGGCGTGTAGCTCTCGACGTGGTGCCAGGTGCCGTCCTGCAGGGCGACGGCGAAAATGTACATGATGGAGTGGTCGAGGGTCTCGCGCGACGCTCTCGGGTCCATCTTCTGCGGATCGTTCGCGCCTGTGCCGATCACATGGTGCGTGTGGTGCGAGGTGTGGATCAGGATGCGCTCGATCGCCTCGACATCCTCGATTGTCTCGCGCATCCGCCGGGCGAGGTCGATCAGCGCCTGGGCCTGGTACTCAGCCGAGTGTTCCTTGGTGTAGCTTTCCAGGATGGCGCGCTTGGGCTCTCCCTTCGCCGGCAGCGGCACGTGGTAGTAGTCCCGCCCGTAAACAGCATCGCGCCCCTCGCGGTCGGCCACGGTGCGGCCGGCGAGAATCCAGGCGATGAGGGAATCCTCGCCCTCATAGATGGGATTCGGCGCGCCTTCGCCGCGCATCGCGCGATCGACCGCCTCGATGGCGAGCTTGCCGGCATGCGCGGGCGCAAAAGCCTTCCAAGAGCTGATCTCGCCCTTGCGGCTTTGGCGCGTGGTGATGGCCACATGCACCGCCTGCTGCACGGCCTGGAAAATCGTCTCCTGCTTGAGCCCCAGAAGGGTGCCGATGCCGGCCGCGGCGGCCGGGCAGAGATGAGCGATGTGGTCGACCTTGTGCTCATGCAGGCAGATCGCTTTGACGAGGTCGATATGGATCTCGTAGGCGGTGGCGAGCCCGCGGATGAGGTCCTTGCCCGAGGCGCCGACCGTTTGCGCCACCGCGAGCACGGGGGGGATGTTGTCGGCCGGGTGCGAGTAGTCGGCGGCAAGGAACGTGTCGTGGAAGTCGAGCTCGCGCACCGCCGTGCCGTTCGCCCAGGCTGCCCATTCGGGGCTGACGGTGCGGGCGGGCGGAAGGCCGAACAGAGTGGCACCCCCTTTTCGCGGGTGGGCGAGCGCCATCATCCGCGCCGAGACGACGGGGCCGCGGTTGATCGCCGCGATCGCCACCGCAGCGTTGTCGATGATCCGGTTGACAATCATCTCCGCCACGTCCCGCTGCACCGCGACACGGTCGGCGGCCACGCCCGCGATCTTCCAAGCGAGCTGAGCCTCGCGCGGCAGGAGGTCCTTCGAGCGGTGCACGCGGACGGGATGAAGCTCCATCGGTCTTCCTCTTTCTTGGTCCGACCGGCCGCGCAACGACTGCGGGGTCTCTTGAACATGCACGACGGCCGGTCTTGACTGGCGGAACCTTCCTAGACATCGCGCCTGCAGCACGCAAGCCGCCGACCAGGAGTTCACCGCGCCGATGACCGACTTCTCCGCGCCCTTCGACCGCGTGGTGTGCGGCGATCTCGTCACCCCGGAGGGTATCCTCGCGAAGGGCTTCGTCGCTATCCGCGGCGAGACCATCGCCGCCATCGGCCAGGGCCAACCACCACCTGCGCGAATGATCGACGATCACGCCGCAAGGCTGATCCTCCCCGGCCTGGTGGATGGGCACATGCACACCTCTTCCGCCATGGGCTGGGGCGGGATTGAGCACGCGACGCGCACCGCAGCAGCGGGCGGGGTGACCACCCTCTGCGACATGCCCTACGACATCCCCCGGCCGGTGACGGACGCGACGATCTTCTCCGAGAAGGTGGCGGTGGTGAACCGCACCGCGCATGTCGACGTTGCGCTCTACGCCACCATCACCAAGACCGGCGGCGCGGCGCGAATCCCGGAACTCGCTGCTGCCGGAGCTTCGGCCTTCAAGCTCTCCACCTACGAGTATGATGCGGTGCGATTTCCCCGGATCGACCATCGCGAGATGGAGCACGCCTTCCGGCTGATCGCGGAGACGGGGCTGATGGTCGCGGTGCACAATGAAGACCAAGAATTGGTCGAGGCGTTAACGGCGGAGGCCAAGGCCTCGGGGCGGACGGACCCGATCCAGCACGCGCGCACCCGTCCCCCGCTCGCCGAGACCCTGGCCGATGTGCTGATCTTCGAACTCGCTCGCGCAACGGGGGCGCACGCGCACATCGCCCATTCCTCGCTCGCGCGCGGCTTCGAGCTCGCCCGCGCCTTCCGCGCGATGGGGGTGAAGGCGTCGGCGGAGGCCTGCATCCAGTATCTCTGCCTCACCGAGGAGGATCTGATCCGCCAGGGCGGCAAGGCGAAATGCAACCCGCCCCTGCGCACGGAAGAGGAGGTGGAGCGGGTGTGGACATGCCTCGTTGCCGGCGAGGTCGCCTACGTCTCCACCGACCACGCGCCCTGGCCGATCGAGCGCAAGACGAGCCCCGACATCTTCGCGTGCGCGGCGGGGCTTACTGGGCTGCAATCCCTCGCCCCGTTAATGGTCACGCTTCTCGAGGAGCGCGGGCTGCCGCTCACCCTGCTTGCGAAACTGTGCGCGGAGGAGCCCGCCCGGTTGCATGGCCTCGCGCCGAAGAAGGGCCGGCTCGCGGTGGGGGCGGATGCCGATCTCTGCGTGATGGAGCGAGGGGAATTCGTGTTCGACGAGCGCACCATCCTCGACCGCCCCGAATGCCGCTGGAGCCCCTACCACGGCCGCACCCTGCGCGCCCGCGTCGCCGCCACCTACTTGCGCGGACGGCTGGTCTGGGATGGTGAGCGTGTGCTGAGCGCACCGGGCGAGGGCCGCTTCTTACCGCGCCAGGCGCGCTGAGCGCAGAGCAAGAAAGCGCGTCGCTGAACACGCCATGGAAAGGAAGCGGGAATGGCACGACGACTGACCGTGGGTGCAGCCCAACTCGGCGCCATCCAGAAGAGCGAAGGGCGCGAGATAGCGGTCGCGCGCATGCTGGCGCTGATGGAGGAGG
>CALBEG010000117.1 GCA_937927455.1 uncultured Elioraea sp.
TTCTCGGGTTCAGTGGCGCCGTGGGACGTCGCTTGGGAGCCTCTCCAGTCTTGGCCTTCCGAGTTTGTCTCACCGCCGCCTCATCGGTTGGTGCCCACCTGCTTTACGTCTTCGGGCGAGGACTCGGCGCGCCGGCGCACCTTGCTGCCCTTGGCGTGCTCGCCACCATGGCGACCGCCGCCCTCACCCACTGGAGCGGCGCCCTCGACCATTTCGCTCTCGCCGTTCCCACCATCGCTCTCCCGCTGACCATGCTGGCGGCGATGCGACCCTCATCCTTCGGCTTCCAGGTCCCCGCTGTGGCCGTATCGGGAAGCGTCACCGTCTCGAACGCCATCATGGGCCTGCTCGCCCTGCTGGCGAGGTTCGGCCTTCGAACGGGTGTTGCCACTTTCGCCCATGCCCTTTTCGCGCTGACCGGGTTGGCAGGTTTTGGCTTCTCTCTGTGCGTTCCGTTGTCCGCCGGATGTTCTCTCATCGAGACGACCCTCTCGATGCTCTTCTCTCCTTCCACTTCATCCCCACGACGAACTCGGTCCAAGTCCAGCTCTGGACACGAGATTTTCCATTCGATCTCGGTGCACGGCGGAAGGGATTGACCATCTCCGTCGCGGCTGCCCCGAAAGTGGAAATCCGCCAACGGTTTTTCTGGGACCAGGCTCGATCATGAGCCCCTCCGTCCCCTCCTACGACACCTCGCCGGTCGTCTTTCTCGGCTGGACGGGGAGCCGCGCCGCCCACGCCATCCCCTCCCTCTCCGCGATCATCGCCTTCGCCCTCGCCGGGCCAGGGCGTCGGGCGGCCACCCTGCTCGCCCTCGCCTTCGTGCTGATCGGCGGCCCGCATAATCTCGTCCGGTACGCCGAAGCGGCCAACCTCGCCGTTCTCCTCGCCGGCATCAACCTCTTCGGCGCCGAACCATATCGCGCCACACGCGATCCGCCCGCCGGCGCGCTTGCGACACGCGTCGGCCCGGACCATGATCAAGTCGCAGCGTTGCAACCCCGAGAGCCCTTCCCATGCGCCGATACGCCGTGCTCGCCGCTCTGCTGGCGACCAGCCTTTTCGCTGCCGCGAGCCCCGCGCCCGCTCAGCTCCAGCCCGCCGCGTCCGATCCGGTGGTGGCGCGCGTGGACGGCGAGGACATCCGCCTCTCCGACGTCACCGAAGCGGCACGCCGTCTGCCCGAGCAGTTCCAGGGCATGCCGCCGCAGATCCTCTACCCTCTGTTGATCGACCAGCTGATCAGCGAAACGGTCGTGGCTCAGGCCGGGCGGCGCGAAAGGCTGCACGAGACGCCGGACCTGCGCCGCCAGCTTGCCCGGCTGGAGGATCGCCTCGTCCAGCAGGCGCTGATCGGGCGCGAAATCGACGCCAAGGTCACTGACGAGGTGCTGCGCGACCGTTACCGACGCGAGATCGCCGAAAAGCCGGCCGAGGCGGAGGTGCGCGCCCGCCATATCCTGCTCGCCACCGAGACGGAAGCCCACGCCGTGCTGGCTGACCTCGCGCGCGGGGCCGACTTCGCCGCACTTGCCCGCGAGCGAAGCCGCGGCCCTGGCGCTGCTGACGGTGGGGACTTGGGCTTCTTCAAGCGCGACGAAATGCCCGAAGCCTTCGCCGAAGCCGCGTTCGCCTTGGCCCCCGGCCAGGTTGCGCCCGCCCCAGTGCGCACCCAGTTCGGTTGGCACGTGATCAAGGTCGAGGAGCGGCGAGACGAGCCCCGACCGAGCTTCGAAGAGGTGCGCGAGGATCTCCGCCGCGCCGCCGCGCAGGAGGTGGCGGAGGCTCTGATCGAACGGTTGCGCGCTGCCGCCCGCATCGAACGTTTTGGCCTGGACGGTTCGCCGCTGCGCTGAACACGCTCTTCGTCTCCCCGCTCCGATGGCCCACGCCGTCTCACCTCTCGCCATCCCGCTTCCCGCCCTGCCGCCGATCGCCGGAGTCACTCTCGCTGCCGGTGAAGCTGGCATCCGCTACCGCGGGAGGGACGATGTGATGATGATGGCCTTCGCTCCGGGCACCACGGTTGCTGGCGTGTTCACGCGCAACCGTTGCCCCGGCGCACCGATCGATTGGTGCCGCACTGCTCTCACCTCCGGCCGCGCGCGCGCCCTCGTCGTCAATGCTGGCAATGCCAATGTCTTCACAGGCCGGGGCGGGCGCGAGGCCTGCGAACGCACTGCGCGCACTGCCGCCGACCTCCTCGGCTGCCGCCCGCGCGATGTGTTCCTCGCCTCGACGGGCGTGATCGGCCAGCCTTTGCCGGTGGAGAAAATCGAGGCCGCTCTGCCCGATCTCGCGCGAAGCCTCTCAGCGGATGGCTGGGCACGTGCCGCACGGGCGATCATGACCACCGATACGTTCCCGAAAGGGGCCGTGCGCACCGCACGCATTGGCAGCACGACGGTCACCATCGTCGGCATCGCCAAGGGCAGCGGCATGATCGCACCCGATCTCGCCACCATGCTCTGCTTCCTCGCCACTGATGCGAAAATCTCCGCCCCGGCCCTGCAGCGCCTGCTCGTGCGCGGGGTGGAGGGCTCGTTCAACCGCACCACGGTCGATTCCGACACCTCGACCTCCGACACGGTGCTCTTGTTCGCCACCGGCCAGGCGAAGCACCAGCGCGTGCCAGCGGAAGGCGGCCCTCTGCTGCGCGATTTCGCCCGTGCGCTGAACGCTGCGCTGCATGAGCTCGCCCTCGCCGTGGTGCGCGATGGCGAAGGGGCACAGAAGCTCATCCGCATCGATGTCTCTGGCGCAGTGTCGCCGCGGTCGGCCAAACGTGTCGCACTCGCCATTGCCAACTCGCCTTTAGTGAAGACAGCGATCGCCGGTGAAGACGCGAACTGGGGCCGCATCGTAATGGCAGTGGGCAAGGCCGGAGAACCGGCCGATCGTGATCGGCTTTCGGTCGCCATCGGCGGCGTGTGGATGGCGCACAACGGCTCGGTCGTGCCCGACTACGACGAGACGCCTGTCGCTGAGCACATGAAAGGCCGTGAGATCGCGATCGCGGTCGATCTCGGCCTCGGCCGCGGACGTGCCACCGTCTGGACCTGCGATCTGACCCACGGCTACATCGACATCAATGGCAGCTACCGGAGCTGACGTGCTACGACCGGAGGCGGAGCACGGGGCGGCACTGGTGAGCAGCCGCCTCTTCTTGCGCCCCCTCCGTAGCGATGACTCTGCCCTGCTGCACCGGCTGATCAACGACTGGGACGTGGCGCGTCATCTCGGTTCCATCCCCTTTCCGTACCCGCGCGCAGAGCTTGAGGCCTGGATCGCGCGCACAGCCGAGGATCGCGCCGCAGGCCGTGCCTGGCATCTCGCCATTGCGCGCCGCGAGGATGATCGGCCGATTGGTGTCGCCGGCCTCACGCGCGAGGACGGGCGAACGGCGCGCCTCGGCTATTGGATCGGTCGTACCTTCTGGCGCAACGGCTATGCGAGCGAGGCCGCAGCGCGTCTCGTCCGCCACGCCTTCGATGATCTCGGCTTTGAAACGCTCATCGCCTATGTCGCCGACGACAACGAAGCCTCCGTTCGCGTGCTGGAGCGGCTCGGGTTTCGTTTCACCCACGAGGCGGAGCACGATTTCCGCTCCCGCGGCGGCGCTTTTCCGGTGCGCTGGTTCCGGCTCACGCGCGCCGACGCACTGCGCGCTGCTGGTTTTGGCGCCGGTGCACCCGGCGTGGCGCGCCCGATTGTGCTGGTTGCCGCCGTCGCTCTGGTCGATCCTGACGGACGCGTCCTCCTCGCCCGCCGCCCGGAGGGCAAGGTGCTCGCCGGGCTTTGGGAATTCCCCGGCGGCAAGCTGCGCGAAGGGGAGACACCGGAGGCAGCGCTGATCCGTGAACTCGCCGAGGAACTCGGCATCGACGTCGCTGCCTCGTGCCTTGCGCCCTTCGCCTTCGCAAGTCACGCCTACGAAACGTTCCACCTGCTGATGCCGCTCTATCTCTGCCGGCATTGGCGCGGCATGGTGAAACCACTCGAAGGCCAGGAGCTCGCTTGGGTGAGGCCGAACCGGCTCGCCGACTATCCCATGCCGCCGGCCGACGTGCCGCTTGTTGCCATGCTGAGGGACTATCTATGACCACGCCTGACCCGCGCCCAACCGCGGCCGTCGTCATCATTGGCGACGAGGTGCTGTCGGGCCGCACGCACGATTCCAATCTCCCCTATCTCGCGCAGCGGCTGGGCGAACTCGGCATTCGTCTGGTCGAAGCGCGCGTGGTGGCAGATCAGCAGCAGGCGATCGTGCACGCGGTGAATGAGCTGCGTGCGCAGAATGACTACGTCTTCACCACCGGCGGCATCGGCCCCACCCACGACGACATCACCGCCGAAAGCATCGCCGCCGCCTTCGGCGTGCCCTGGGAGCGCAACGAGGAGGCATGGCGGCTTCTGGCTGAGGACTATGCGAAGCGTGGCGTCGATTTCAACGAGGCCCGCCAACGCATGGCGATGATGCCGCGCGGGGCAGAGCTCGTGCGCTGCGAAGCGGTGGCCGCCCCGGGCTTTCGCCTTGGCAACGTGTTCGTCTTTGCCGGTGTGCCGCGAATCATGCAGTCGATGTTCGAAGCAGTGGCGCCAACCCTTGCTGGCGGACCGCCCATGGTGAGCCGCACCGTGCACGCGATCGGCGCGCTTGAGGGACAGATCGCGCGACGGCTTGCCGAGATACAGGCGGAGCACCCTACGGTCTCGATCGGCAGCTACCCATTCTATCGTGATCCGGGCGGCGTTGCGATTGTCGCGCGCGGCACAGACGGCGCGGCGGTGAACGCGGCGATCGCCGCCGTCAGCGCCATGTTTCGCGACTTCGGCTATGAACCGCGCGAGGGCGAACCGCCCCCGGCCTGACCGCCTCCGGCCACGCGCCCGACGCTACCCCGCGCGCTTTGCTCAGTCGCCTGCGGCGGCGAGCTCTCGCTCGGTGCTGAGCGGCACTGGCAGATAGCGGACGAAATCCTTCGGCACGACCTGCCAGAACAGTTCGCGCTCACGCTCCCAGTCATTAAGCAGGCCCGCAGCGAAGCGACTGTTGGTTTCCGCAATGTGGCGAGCAATCAGATCGCGCAGCACGCCCTCCCAATGCGGATGCGCAAGCCGTTGCCACAGCACGTGCTCTGGGTTGATCCGCTTCGGCAACAGGTTCTCTGGGTCATACACGAAAGCTAGGCCGCCGGTCATACCGGCAGCAAAATTATCGCCCACCGAGCCCAGGATGACGCAGGTGCCGCCCGTCATGTATTCGCAGCCGTTCGCCCCACAGCCCTCGACCACAGCGATCGCACCTGAGTTGCGCACGGCGAACCGTTCGCCGGCCTGACCTGCGGCGAACAGGTAGCCCGAGGTCGCGCCGTACAGCACGGTGTTGCCGATGATCGTGTTTTCGTTCGACCGCAGCGTGGACGACGGCGCCTGACGGACGACGATGGTCGCACCCGACAGCCCCTTGCCGACATAGTCGTTTGCGTCGCCGAACACTTCGAGCTTCAGTCCCTGAACCGCGAAGGCACCGAGCGACTGTCCGGCGGAGCCGCGCAGCCGCACCGTGATGTGGCCTGGGGCCAAGCCCTTCATGCCGAAGCGGCGCACGATCCTGGAAGAGAGCTTGGCGCCGATCGCGCGGTAGGTGTTCCGGATGTTGTACTGCAGCTGCATCTTTTCCCCATCTTGGAAGAGAGGGGCGGCATCGGCAATCATTTGGGCATCCAGGGTGTCGGGCACCTCATTGCGTCCCTGCAGCGTGCAGTAGGGCGCGTAAGGCCCAGGGTCCGCCTGGACGAGCAGAGGGTTAAGGTCCAGGTCGTCGAGATGTTCGCCACCGCGCGACACCTGCTGCAGGAGGTCGGTGCGACCGACCACCTCCTCGAGGCGGCGGAACCCTAAGGAGGCAAGGATCTCGCGCACCTCCTCGGCGATGAAGGAGAAGAGGTTGATCACCTTCTCCGGCGTGCCCTCAAACTTCGCGCGCAGCGTCTCGTCCTGGGTGCACACTCCGACGGGGCAGGTGTTGGAATGGCACTGCCGCACCATGATGCAGCCCATGGCGATCAGAGAAGCGGTGCCGATGCCGAACTCCTCCGCCCCCAGCATCGCTGCGATGACCACGTCGCGCCCGGTTTTGATGCCGCCGTCGGTGCGCAGCTTCACGCGATGCCGAAGCCTGTTCAGCATCAAGACCTGGTGGGTCTCGGACAGCCCCATCTCCCACGGCGAGCCCGCATACTTGATGGAGCTCTGCGGGCTGGCGCCGGTGCCACCGACATGGCCGGAGATCAGGATCACATCCGCCATCGCCTTCGCCACCCCGGCGGCGATCGTGCCGATGCCGGATCGGGCAACGAGCTTCACGCACACCTGCGCATCGGGGTTGATCTGCTTGAGGTCGTAGATGAGCTGGGCGAGGTCCTCGATCGAGTAGATGTCGTGATGCGGCGGCGGGGAGATCAGCGCGATCCCGGGCGTGGAGTGGCGCAGCCTGGCGATCACCTCGCTCACTTTGAACCCCGGCAGCTGCCCGCCTTCGCCGGGCTTTGCACCTTGCGCGATCTTGATCTCGATCTCGCGGCAGTTGTTGAGGTACTCGGCCGTGACGCCAAACCGCCCCGAGGCAACCTGCTTGATGGCCGAGTTCGCGTTGTCTCCGTTCGGCCGCGGTTTGGCGCGCGCGGGGTCCTCGCCGCCTTCGCCTGAATCCGACTTCGCGCCGATCCGGTTCATCGCGATCGACAAAGTCTCGTGCGCCTCTGGGCTCAGCGCGCCGAAGGAGATGCCGGGCGACACGAGCCGGCGACGAAGTTCCGTCACCGACTCGACCTCCTCGACGGGAATCGGCTTGCGACCCTCGGTCTTGAAATCGAGCAAATCCCGCAGCGCGATCGGGGGCAGTTTGCGGACAGCTTCGGCGTAGCGCTTGTAGGTCTGATAACTGTCGGTAGCGACCGCCTGCTGCAGGAGATGGATCAGGTTGCCCGCGAAGGCGTGCGATTCGCCCGCGCGACGGAGCTTGTAGAGCCCACCGACGGGGAGTGTGACCGCGTCCTCCGCCCAGGCCTTGCGGTGCAGCGCGATGACCTTGCGCGCGATCCCGGAAAGCCCAATGCCCGAAATGCGGCTCTGCATGCCGGGGAAGAACTCAGCGACAAGCGCGCGCGACAGCCCGATCGCCTCGAAATTGTAACCGCCGCGATACGAGGACAACACGCCGATGCCCATCTTGCTCATGATCTTGAGCAGCCCCTTGCCGAGCGCCTTCTTGTAGCGGGCAAGCGCAGTCTTCAGCGACAGGTCGCCGAACAGGCCGCGGCGGTGGCGGTCAGCGATGCTCTCCTGCGCCAGCCACGGATTGACGGTGGTCGCCCCAACACCGATCAGGACGGCGACGGAATGGACATCGAGGGCTTCGGAGGAGCGCACGTTGAGAGAGGTGAAAGTGCGCAACGACTGTCGCACGAGGTGCGTGTGCACTCCGCCCGCGGCCAGAACCATCGGGATCGCGCAGCGATCGGGCCCCACCCGCTCGTCGGTGAGGATGACATGCGCCGACCCCGCGCGCACGCCCTCTTCAGCCTCGCGCCGGATTCGCTCGATGGCGCGGCGAAGGCCGGCCTCGCCCTCAGCGGGGTCGAAGGTGCAGTCGACCGCGACGGCAGAAGCGCCCATGTACGCCGCCATCGCCTCAAACTCAGCGTTGGTCAGGACGGGGCTTTCGAGAGCGAGCATGTCGCACTGCGCGGCATCCTCGTCGAGGATGTTGCCAAGATTGCCAAGCCGCGTCTTCAGAGTCATCACCCGCGTCTCGCGCAAGGAATCGATCGGCGGGTTGGTGACCTGACTAAACATCTGCCGGAAATAGTGCGACATCGGCCGGTACTGGTCCGACAGCACGGCAAGCGGCGTGTCGTCGCCCATCGAGCCGACCGCCTCGTCCGCGTTCTCCACCATCGGGTGGAGGATCATCTCGAGCTCCTCGAGCGAAAGCCCGGCCGAAACCTGGTGACGCCGCAAGGTTTCGCCTGACAGGCGGACTGGCTCCGGCGCCTCGGCCTTGATCAGTGCATCGAGGTGGGTGGTGCGCTTGGTCCAGGCGCGAAAGTCGCGCCGCGAGGCAAGTAAGTCCTTGAGCGCCGTGTCGTCGTAGAACCTGCCCTCGTCGAGGTCGACCCCGATGCACTGCCCAGGGCCGACGCGGCCCTTGCGTACGATCTCGTCCTCGCGCAGCTTCACCATACCGGTCTCGGAGCCGACGACGAGCAGGCCGTCCCGCGTAATCGTGAAGCGCATGGGACGAAGACCGTTTCGGTCCATGCCCGCGATCACCCAGCGTCCGTCCGTGCCGCAGATCGCCGCCGGCCCGTCCCACGGCTCCATCACCGCGTTGCAGTAGAGGAACAACGCCCGGTGCTCTTCCGGCATGGTGGCGTTGTTGCCGATGCTTTCGGGGATCATCAGCGCCTTCGCCATCGGGGCATCCCGCCCCGCGCGCACGAGGAGTTCGAACACATTGTCCAAAATCGCGGTGTCGGAGCCACCTGCCTGAATCACCGGCTTGATGTCCTCGATGTAGGGATCAAGCAAAGGCGAGGCGAGCCGCGTTTCGTGGCTCTTCATCCAGTTCACGTTGCCCGCGAGAGTGTTGATCTCGCCGTTGTGGGCGATCATGCGGAAGGGCTGCGCCAGCCGCCAGGTGGGGAAGGTGTTGGTCGAATAGCGCTGGTGGTAGATCGCGAAGCGCGAGACGAAGCGCGGGTCGAGAAGATCGGGGTAGAACTCGGTCAGCGCCTGCGCCAGGAACATCCCCTTGTAGATAATGGAGCGTGCCGAGAGGCTGCAGATGTAGAGGTCGGGCACCTGGGCGGCGATCGCGGCCTTCTCGATGCGCCGACGGATGACGTAGAGGTCGCGCTCGATGACATCGATCGCGCGCTGCTGCGGGTCGAACAGGAGGATCTGCTCAATCTCGGGGCGGGTGGCGTTCGCCTTCTCACCGATGCAGGAGACGCCGATCGGTACCTGACGCCAGCCATAGATGCCGTAGCCGAAAGCGAGCACCTCGGTCTCGACGATCTGGCGGCATCGTTCCTGCGCGGAAAGGTCCGTCTTCGGCAGAAAAACTTGGCCGACGATGATCGGGCCGGGTTTGAGCCGGTCGCCGCCGCGCACCACGGCCTCGGCGAAGAAGTCGTGCGGGATCTCGACGTGGATGCCGGCCCCGTCTCCGGTTTTGCCGTCTGCGTCGACGGCACCGCGGTGCCACAGCGCCTTCAGCGCATCGATGCCGGCCTGCACCACCGTGCGCGAGGCCCTGCCGTCGATCGCTGCGATCAGCCCGACACCGCAGGAGTCATGTTCGGCGAAATCGATCCCCGCACGCGCAAGGCGCGCAGCATTGTCTGCCCAGGCGGAGATGAAGTGATCACCCGTTTCGCGGATCCTACCATCCATGGCCATCGTTCCTTTCAGTAGCGTAGGCCGCGCAGTCGCGAATCGCGAGACTGGGCCAATGTCTCTTCTGCTACCTTGCGCACCCAAGCAGGGCTTTCCCGCTCGATCTCCAGGGCAACGAGCTGGAGCGCGCCGTCGAGGCGCTGATCGAGCCTCAATTCGAGGAAGCGGCGGATCACTTCGAGCTCCTCGGCGGTAAAGCCACGCAGCAGCGGCTCTGTGGCGATCGTCAGCAGCTCATCGATCCGCCGACCGATCGCCGGCATGATCACCGTTTCCACGGCGTGGCGAATATCGGCGTCGCGACCGGGATTGCGCTGGCGCAGATGCTCCGAAATCTGCTCGGCGAGCTGGGGCGCGCCGTCGCGGATCTGATCAAGCAAGCCGGCCGCAACCAGCACGCGCCTCGCCTCCTCTGCTGCATTCGGTGCCTGCGCCGCAAGGGGCGACGCAACGGCGACAGCGAAGGCGCAGGCGAGGGCGAGCCCGCGCCATCCGTTTCGATGATCGATCATTCCGCAGCGACCGCGAGAGCGGGGCGCGCGCCTGCATGCGCGCTGATCCAGGCGTGCATTTCGGCCGCGACGTCGCGCCCATCCCTGATCGCCCACACCACGAGCGAGGCGCCGCGCACGATGTCGCCGGCGGCGAACACGCCAGGGAGCGTTGTCATCATCGTGCGATGATCGACCTTGATTGTGCCCCAGCGCGTGACGGCGAGCGACGGTTCGTTGAACAAGGCTGGAAGGTCCTCCGGGTCGAAGCCGAGGGCC
>CALBEG010000118.1 GCA_937927455.1 uncultured Elioraea sp.
GGCCGGTGGCCTCCGGCGGAAACGTCGCCTGGGCAGCGGGCGCGGCGGCGGCGACCAGAGCGCAGGCGGCGAGGGGAGCGAGAAGAGGGCGCACGCGGGGCCTCCGGGTCAGGGCGAGAGGACGATTTCGGCGGCGGTGCAGAGGTCGGTCGGCGGGATGCGGATCGTCCTGCCGTCCCGGAAGAAGGCGCGAACCTCGTAGGTGCAGACCTTTGGGTCGGGCAAGATGATGGTCGCGGCTTCCCCCCGCCCGATGGTCCCCGCGCCGAGCGCATCGGGCGCAAGCGGCGCGCCCGGTTCGCCGAGATGGAGCGCGATCACCGGCACGGCCCCGGCATTGATGAAGCGCACGCTGCCCATGAACGTATCAACCCAGCCGGGGGCGATCGCGAGTTCCGTCTGCCGGCAGAAGTCGATCCCCCTGCGCTCCTCGCGCGCGCTGTCGTGGTAGGTGACGCGCACTGTGTATCGGCAATCGGGGGCGGGATCGAGAGCGAGGTCGAGTGTCGCGCCATCGCTCAGCGTGTCGGCACCGAGACGATCCGGCCCCTCATCGGGCGCGCCATCGGGGAAGACGTGCACGGTGAAAACCGTCCGCCCGCTGCGGTTAATCAGAGTGATGCGGGGGCCGGCGCCGTTTCCTGGACGAAACGCTGCCGGGTTTTCGGCGTAAAGCCAGCCTGGAGCGAGGGTCAGTTCAGCGAGGTCGCAGGCGTCGATGCCGCGCCGTTCCTCCACCGCCCTGTTGTCGACGTAGACGACCATCAGATCGATCTCGCAGCCGCGGGACGGAATCGAAATGGTCATCTCCGCCCCGTCCTCGAGAACGTCGTTGCCAAGGCGATCAGGTCCCCAGTCCTGTTCGCCCATGGAGCGGCCGAACAGCTGGATCACCATCAGGCCCGTGCGGTTGCGCACTGTGAAGCTGCGCTCCTCCATCGGCAGGACGCGCGCGGCGATGATGATCCGCTCGCGGCAGAGGTCGACCCGTTCGCGGATCTCCTCCGCGCCGTCTTCGTAGACGAGGCGGAGATCGGCGAGGCAGCCGAAATTCTGGCCCAGGCGGAGCGTGATCTCGCGACCCGCCTCGAGAACGCGGTCGCCGAGCCGATCGGGTCCCCAGTTGCGCGCTCCCGTCCCGCCCCGCGCGATGTAGAGCTCGTAGAGCGTGATTTCGCCCTCGTTCCTGACCGCCACCTGCGCGGCGTCGCGAGACGGTTGCCCGGATGGGGCGGAGCGCTGTGGCGCCTGCGCTGCAGCCGGGATAGCGGCGAGCACGGCGAGGGCGGACAACAGCAGACGAACGGCGTTCATGAGGCTTCCTAGCGAGCGAGCTTCAACAGGCTGCCACAAGTTTTTGCGGACGCGCAATCGTTCGCTTGCGGCTGCGCAATCGTTCGCCAATGGCACGATGGGGGATCTGCCCTGCGTTGCCGACCGACGACAAAGGCCGTAGCCTCGTCGCGGCAGTCTTCCAAAGACGGCATGGCGAAACGCCGCGCCGAGACAAGGGGAAGCGACGCCGAACGGCGCAAGCGTGTCTCGGCCCGGATTGACGAACCTAAGAAGCACCGGACGTTCTCCTCGTCCGACATCGCCGAACGCGCGCACTGGGACGACTACCAGAAGGCCTACGAGGAGGCGATCCGCGCCACCGCCGCCCCGCACGCGCCGTGGTATGTGGTACCGGCTGACAACAAATGGTTCTCGCGCCTGGTTGTCGCCGCTGCGCTGATCGTCACCATGGACGATCTCGATCTCGCCTACCCGACCCAGCCGCCCGAGGAGAAGGCGAAGCGCGACGACGCCTGCAAGGCGCTGGTCGCAGAGAAAAAGGGCTGAGCCGCCGCGGGAACGCGACGAGCACAGCGGACCGTTCAGCCGCCGCGTGGCAATTCCTGTTCGACCAGCGCAGCCCAGAACGCCGCCCCGACCGCGATGGCCTCATCGTTGAAGTCGTAGCGCGGATGGTGCGCCGGGGTCGACCCCGTGCCATCGGGCCCACGCTGGCCGAGCCGCACGAAGCAGCCCGGCACCACGTTCGCCATGTAGGAGAAATCCTCGCCGCCCATGCGCACGGGAACGCTGCGGTGCACGTTCTCCTCGCCCACCACGCGTGACGCGGCGCGCGCCGCCGCTTCGGTCGGTGCCGGCGCATTCACCACCGCCGGATAGCCGCGCTGGTAGTCGACCCGGGCGGTCGCACCGAAGCCCGCCGCCACGGTCTCGGCGAGTTCACGGATGCGGAGTTCGATCCGGTCCCGCACGCTCTCGTCTCGCGTACGAACCGTTCCGTGCAAGATCGCGGTGTCGGGGATCACGTTGCCGGCCGAACCCGCGTGGAACTGGCAGATGGAGAGCACAGCAGGCTGGGCGGGGTCGATCCCACGCGAGATGATGCTCTGCAACGCGAGCACGAGGTGCGCGCCCACCACCACCGGGTCGATCGTCAGGTGCGGCCGCGCCGCATGCCCGCCGCGGCCGGTGAGCGTGATGGTGACGCGATCCGAGGCCGCAGACACCGGACCTTCCATCATCGCGATCTCGCCCAAGGGGAGTTCGGTGTCGTTGTGCAGACCATACACGGCATCGCAGGGGAAGAGGCGGAACAGGCCCTCCTCGACCAT
>CALBEG010000119.1 GCA_937927455.1 uncultured Elioraea sp.
CGCACCCGCGCCACCGCCTCCGCCGCGCGCGGGCGGACCGGATCGGCGAGGGCGATGGCGCCGAGAACGCGCCCGGGCTCGACCAGGAACACCACCGTCGCCCCCCGTCCCTCCTCGGCCCGCACGAAGCCGTCATAGGCAGCGGGGTCGGCGGCGAAGGCCCCCGCCAGGCGCGCGTTGCCGAGCCCAATCTCGCGCCCCGCCACCACCCCTCGCACGCCCTGGCCGGGCATAGCGCGCGCCTCCGCCGCGGCTGGAACGACCGCCCCAGTCCGTTCGGCGGCGCGAACTATGGCCGCGGCGAAAGGGTGGGCGCTCGCCGTCTGCAGGGCAGCGGCGAGGGCAAGCACGCCCTCTTCTCCCGCTACCGCTACCACCTCGGGCTTGCCTTCGGTCAGGGTGCCGGTCTTGTCGAACACCACCGTATTCAACCGTCGCGCACGCTCCAGGGTGGCAGCGTCGCGGATCAGGATGCCCCGTCGCGCTGCCGCCCCCACGCCGGCGACCAGGGCTGCGGGGGTGGCGAGGCCGAGCGCGCAAGGGCAGGCGACGACGAGGACGGAGACAGCCGTGACCACGGCGCGATCGACCCCCGCCCCCTGCATCAGCCAGAAGGCCAGCGTGGCGAGGGCAAGCAGAAGCACGGCAGGCACGAAGACGGCGGCAACGCGATCGACCAGAGCCTGCACAGGGGCCTTGCTGGCTTGCGCCGCGCGCACGCGCGCGAGGATCCTGCCAAGGAGCGTCCCCTCGCCCACGGCGGAAACCCGCACCACGACCGCCCGAGAGCCGTTCACTGCCCCCGCCACCACGGCATCCCCCAACCGTTTCGCCACCGGCAGGCTTTCCCCGGTGACCAGGCTCTCGTCCGCCTCCGTCTCGCCCTCGGCGATCACCCCGTCGGCCGGGAAGGCCTCGCCGGGACGAACCCGGATCAGGTCGCCGGGGCGGAGAGCGGAGACGGGCACGCGGCGTTCTGGCCCCTCGGCCTCGAGGCGCACCGCCTCGGCCGGGCGAAGCCGTGCCAGCGCCGCAATCGCTCTGGAAGCGGATCGTTTCGCCCGCTCCTCGAGCCGCTTGCCGAGCAGGACGAAGGCGATCACGAGGACCGAGGCCTCGAAGTAAAGTGGCCCACCGACGGCGAGGTGCCAGGCGGAGAGGGCGAAGGCGGCTGTGGTGCCCAGCGCGACGAGCTGGTCCATCGTCCCCGCACCCGCCCGCAGCGCCCGCCACGCACCGGCGTAGAACCGGGCTCCCGCGAGAAGCTGCACCGGCGCAGCGAGGACGAGCTGAAGCCAGCCAGGCAGCAGGTGCCTGCCTGCAAGGTGCGCGACCATGTCAGCCAGGAACGGGACGGCGGCAATGAGAGAGAGGGCAAGCAAGGCCTTCTGCCAGAGCTCGGCCGACCCGCGCCTGGCCGCGGGCGCTGCGAGGGGGTCAGCGCGGTAGCCCGCCCGCGCAACCGCCGCGATCAGGGCAGGTGGTTCAACCGCTCCGCGCGCCACCCTTACCTCAGCGAGCCCGGAGGCGGCGTTCACCGAGGCCCCAATCACGCCGGGCACGGCGGCAAGCGCCTGCTCGGTCTTGCGCGCGCAACCGCCGCAGGTGAGCCCCTCGACCTTGAGCGCAATCACCTCCTCCGCCACCCCGAATCCGACCCGGGACAGCGCCTCGGCAAGCGTGCGTGTGTCCGTCCGGCCCGGATCGTAGGCGAGTTCGGCTGTGCGGGTGGCGAAGGAAACGGATGCCGAAACTACGCCCTCGACCGCGGCGAGCGTGCGTTCCGCCCGCGCCGCGCAACCGCCGCAGGAAAGGCCTTCGAGGGCGAGCGAGAGGCGTGGCAGGGCTTGGTCCATGCCGTCATCCTCCTACCGCCAAGGCGGCGCACAAGTGGGGAGGATGCAGCCCAGCCGGTTGACCCGCCTCGCCCCCGCCCTCATCCTCCGCTGCCGCATGATCCTGCTGATCGACAACTACGACAGTTTCACCTTCAACCTGTTCCACTTGGTGGGAGGCCTCGGCGAGAGCGTGGAGGTGGTGCGCAACGATGCGCTCACCGTCGAGGGGGCGCTCGCGCGTGAACCCGACGCCATCATCATCTCGCCCGGGCCCTGCGACCCGGACCGGGCCGGAATTTCGCTGGATCTCATTCGCGCCGCCGCCGGGCGGGTGGCGGTGTTCGGCGTCTGCCTCGGCCACCAAGCGATCGGCCAAGCTTTCGGCGGGCGGGTGGTGCGCGCGCCTGAGCCCTGGCACGGCAAAGTCGACCTCGTCCACCACGGCAGCGAGGGGCTGTTCTCCGGCCTGCCCTCGCCGTTCCGTGCGACGCGCTACCACTCTCTGGTGGTCGAGCGCGTCAGCCTGCCCGAGGCGCTCGCGGTGACGGCGTGGAACGAGGAGGGGCTGATCATGGGCCTGCGCCACCGTCATTTCCCGATCTTCGGCGTGCAGTTCCACCCCGAGAGCATCGCCTCCGACCACGGCGCAGCGATCCTAGGCAACTTCTTGGCCTTGGCGCGAGGGCGCAATCGCGTGGCGGAGCCGGCATGAGCCCCTTGCCCTCTCTCAAGCCCGTCATCGCCCGCCTCGCCGAGGGAGCGACTTTGACCGAGGAGGAGGCCGAGGCGGCCTTTGGTGCGCTGATGGCGGGCGAGGCCACGCCGGCGCAGATCGCGGCGCTGCTGATGGCGCTCAGATTGCGCGGCGAGACGGTGGCGGAGATCGTCGGTGCGGCGCGGGCGATGCGCGCGCGCATGCTCGCGATCGAGGCCCCTCCCGGCGCGATCGATGTTTGCGGCACAGGCGGCGATGCGCAGGGTACGCTGAACATCTCCACCGCAGTCGCCTTCGTCGTTGCCGCCTGCGGCGTGCCGGTCGCCAAGCACGGCAACCGCGCAATCTCGTCGCGCTCGGGCGGAGCGGACGTGCTTGCCGCCCTTGGCGTGGCGATCGATGTGCCTTTCCCTGTGCTCGAGAAGGCCTTGCGCGAGATCGGGGTCGCTTTCCTGATGGCGCCGCGGCATCACGTCGCGACGCGTCATGTCGCCGGCCCACGCGTCGAACTCGGCATCCGCACGGTGTTCAACCTGCTGGGGCCGATCGCCAATCCGGCGCGCGTGCGGCGGCAACTGACGGGTGTGTTCTCGCGCGCCTGGGTCAGGCCGCTTGCCGAGACGCTGGGCCGTCTTGGCGCCGAACGGGCCTGGGTGGTGCATGGGTCGGATGGGCTTGATGAGTTGACGGTGACGGGCGAGAGCCACGTCGCCGAGTGGCACGAGGGGCGCGTGCGCGAGTTCGTCGTCCGCCCGCAGGACGCGGGGCTGCCGGTGTCGCTGCCGGCCGCTCTGAAGGGCGGCGAGCCGGCGGAGAATGCGGAAGCCTTGCGGGCGGTGCTGGCGGGCATTGCGGGGCCGTATCGTGACGCGGTCATTCTGAACGCTGCCGCCGCCCTCATCGTCTCGAACCGCGCGCGGGATCTGCGGCAGGCGGCAGCGATGGCTGCGGAGGCGATCGATTCCGGCCGGGCGAAGGCGGCGCTGGAGCGCCTCATCGCCCTCACCCGCACGGGGACGGAGACCGCGACATGACCGACATCCCCGACGCGCTGGCGCGCATCTGCGCGCGCACGCGGGCCGATCTCGCCGCGCGCAAGGACGCGATCCCCTTCACCGAACTGGAACGCCGTGCCGCCGACGCGTCGGCCCCGCGCGGCTTCGCCCGGGCGCTGGCCTCAGCCGCAACCGCGCAGGGCATCGGGCTGATTGGCGAAATCAAGAGAGCCTCGCCCTCGGCCGGGCTGATCCGCCCCGACTTCGACCCCCCTGCCCTCGCCCGCGCCTATGCCGAAGGAGGCGCCGCCTGCCTTTCCGTACTCACCGATCAGCCCTTCTTCCAGGGCGCGGCCGACCATCTCGTCGCCGCCCGCGCCGCCGTCTCGCTTCCGGTGTTGCGCAAGGACTTCCTGCTCGACCGCTGGCAGGTGGTTGAGGCGCGCGCCATGGGGGCCGATTGCGTGCTGCTGATCATGGCCGCGCTTGCGGATACTGAGGCGGCCGCCTTGGAGGCGGAGGCACGGCGTTGGGGGATGGACGTGCTGAT
>CALBEG010000120.1 GCA_937927455.1 uncultured Elioraea sp.
AGCGACTTCCAGGAGAGCGGCGAGCTGCGCGCCCGTGTGCTCAACGACGAGTTCGACTATCAGACCGCAGCCCTGCAACAGGTCGCCGACGACTTCTCGCGCGCCGTCCAGACCGACCCCACCGACATCAGCGCCCCGCTAATCCTCCCTTCGCGCGCGGCGCGCGCCTCACGCCTGCTCGGTTTCGACTCGGGCGGCTCGCTCCAGCTCTATCCGTTCGAGTCAGGCGGTGGGCAGATCCTGTTTCGCCAGGACGGTGCCGGGGCGGTGCTGCGCACGGCCCAGGACAAGCTCACGGAGTCGCTCTCGGCGGCCGACTTCGGCAGCGTCGGAGACGGCGTGGTCGACGACACCGAGGCGCTCGCCGCCGCCTTCGCGGCCGCAAGCGCGCTGAACCGCACGCTGTTCATCCCCTCTGGAACCTTCCGCATCACGCGCGGTCTCGTTCTGCCCGGCGGGGCGGCCGGCCTTGTCATGCAGGGTCGCATCGTCGCCGATCTCGCCGAACCCCAACCCGCCCTCATCCTCGGCGATGGTGGTTCGGCGCGCAATGGCGAGAAGCTCTACTGGAACATCCGCATCACCCGCTCTGCGCTCTCCTCGTGGCTTGATGAGCGCGAGGTCGGCGTGGTCGTGCGGAACGTCGATGCAAGCCTCATCTACATCGCCGAGGCGACCCGGTTCACGATCGGCGTACAGAGCCTCGGCGACCGCCGCGGCGTCGAGGACACGACCTTTATCTTCGGCCGCATCGTCGACAATCGCATCGGCTTGGATGTGCGCTGTGCGACCGCCGAGGGCTGGAATGCCTCGGTTCGTTACTATGGCGGACATTTCGCGGTGAGTTCCTCCTCCTGGCCCGCGCTCGACCGCTTCGGCGTGCGCTTCTCGACCGAGCCTGGCGCCTATCGGCTGCACAACCGGCATGTCTTCGACGCGCAGAATTTCGAACTCCGCCAGCAAGGCACGAACCGCGCCATTCCCTTCCTCGTCGAGGTCGATGCGCGGGCGATCATCGCTCGCGACATCCGCATGGAAGGATGTTCGCCGATTGTCGCGCTGCATGAGGCCAACGCGACCGATTGCCGATACGACGTCGCCTGGGCCAGCCAGGCCTATCGCCTCGATGTCAATTATGGATCGGGCACAACCCGCGCAGGCGCCATCCTGCGCACGCACCACCAGGCTGCCGCCCATGTCGCGACCACCCGGCTGATCGGCAACGTGCCGAACCTCCGCACGGCGGCCTTCCGCTGGCAAGCCGACACTTTGGGGTTCGACCAGCTTGCTTGCGTCAGCACGTCGGTCGTCGGTACCCCCTCGGCGCTCGGCGACTTCCTGTTCCCGGGCCTCGATGGCTACTCTCTGACGTCCCGCGGCGTCATCCTCGGCCCATCGCGCGGGCTCGGTTTCGTGGTCGACACGCGCGGCTGCAAGGAGTTCGCCCTGGCGGTCGATGCCGACGACCCGAGGCTGTTCGTGCAATGCTTCGACGCATCGGGGCAGGTGCTGACCGACAGCGCCGGCCGCCTTGCGCGCGCCTCCAACCAGACGCTGGTGTGGAACCCGACCGCGCGCTGGTGGCAAAGCTCGGCCAACCTCGCCGATGCCACGCTCACGCGCCTGCAGGCGATCCGTCTTGCGGCGGAGGTTGCCACCGCGGTGATCGGCCTCGCCCGGGTCGATCGCGACTATGAGGTGCGCGCCCTCCGGCTCTACTGCGAGCCGCGCCACGCGCCGGCGCTCCTCTACGGCCTGCCGAACCTGCCGCACGGATCGCGCGAGATCGTGGTCGAAACGAGCTGGGACCCTCCCTCGCTCGCTCCGGGTGCGACGACGCAGCTCAACATCCCGGTCCCTGGCGCGTTTCCGGGTGACTTCGTCCAGGCCTCCTTCTCCGTCTCCACCACCGGTGTGGTGTTCCTCGCCACGGTCGGTGCCGGCGGCGTGGTGACGGTGATCGCCTGGAACCGCTCGACGATCGCGATCGACCTCGCGGGAGGCACGCTCCGGGTCCGCGTGGTCAAGGCGTGAGCCGACTGCGCGGTCTCGTCAGCGCCGAGATCGACCGGGCGATCGAGCGTGTCATCTCCTCCTACCAGGCCTTTGCCGCCTCCGCGCCGATCGCGGCGGATGCGAAGGACTTCGCCGCTCACCATGCCGCCTGCAAGGCGGCGCTTGCGCATCTCGACCTGCTGTTGAAGATCGCGAAGATCACCGAGGTTCCGGCGAAGGAAGCAGAGGGCGAGGACGAACGCCTCGCCCTCGTCGCCGAGGCGCGAGCCGCCGTCTGCGCCGACGATGCCGGCGAGGACGATGCATGACGGCACCGACCGTGCTTCGCTTCCCCGAGTTCGTCTGGATCTGGAACCGTCTGAATACCGCAACGACCCCGGCACATCATTTGCGAATCGCGCGCTGGCTCGGGCTCGCCTGGGAACGCGGGGAGACGCGCCTTCTCCTGATGTGCTTCCGCGGCGCGGGCAAGTCCACGGTCGTTGGTCTTTATTGCGCCTGGCTCCTGTCACAGCGCCCAGACCTTCGCCTGCTCGTCCTGTCGGCCGAGCAGGGGCTGGCGACACGGATGGTGCGCAACGTGCGCCAGATCATTCGCCGCCATCCCTTCTGCCGGCATCTCCACCCGAGGCACGGCGGCGAATGGGCGGCCGACCGGTTCACGGTCAACCGACCCGGTGTGTCGCGCGACCCGTCGATGGTCGCACGCGGCATCGAGGCGAACATCACCGGCAGCCGCGCCGACGTGGTGATCTGCGACGACGTGGAAGTGCCAGGGAACAGTGATACGGCTTCGAAACGCGAGAACTTGCGCGAGCGTCTCGGCGAGATCGCCTTCGTGCTGGTCCCCGGTGGGCAGATGCTCTTCATCGGCACGCCGCACACGCCTGACACGATCTACGCCACGGAGCGGAGGGCCGGCCGCGACGAGCCAGTCCTCGCGGGTTTCCGACGCCTGGTCATTCCCCTTCTCGACTCGGAGGGATCATCCGCGTGGCCGGAACGGTTCACGCCAGAACGGATTGCGGAACTGCGCGCCCGTGTTGGTCCGCGTGCCTTCGCCGCCCAGATGCAGCTGGAACCGCAGCCGCCCGAGGACGCACGCCTCGACCCTGCAGCCATGGTTCCCTACGACGACGAGCTGACACTGCATGCCGCGAACCAGGGGCTCAGGCTGCTCCTCGGCGGGCGCCCCCTGGTTTCCGCCTCTGCGTTCTGGGATCCGGCCTTCGGCGCGCCGGGGCGCGGCGACGCCTCCGTCTTCGCCGCCCTGTTCACCGATGCCGAGGGCACGCGCTACCTGCACCGCGTCGCCTACCTCACGCATGACCCGCGGGCAGGGACCGACGCCGCAACCCAGCTCTGCCGCCAGGTCGCGCGCCTCGCCCAGGAGCTTCACCTTCCCTCAGTCACGGTGGAGAACAATGGGCTCGGCCGTTTCCTGCCCGGACTGTTGCGGGCGGAAATGGCGCGAGCGCGTGTCGCGTGCTCCGTGGTCGAACGTGCCTCGACACGGTCGAAGACGGAACGGATCCTCGCTGCCTTCGAGCCCCTCCTTGCGGCGCGGCGGCTTTGGACGCATCGCAGCGTCTTCGCCACGCGGCTGATCGAGGAGATGCGCGAGTGGCGCGCCGAGGTGCGCGCCGCGGCCGATGATGGGCTCGACGCGGTGGCCGGGGCCATCCTGGCCGACCCTGCCCGTCTCGCCCGCATCGCACAGGTGCTTCGCGAAACGGATTGGCGCCCGACCGGGAGCTTCCGCGCGCGCGAGGATTTCACGCCCTGAGATTGCGCGCGCTCAGGCCGGGGCGGCTTCAGCCTGCTTGAGAATTTCGCTGCGGTGGCGTTCCACCCCCGACGCGGTGATCTCGAACCAGCCATCGGCGCGTTCGCGGCACAACCCCATGCCGGCGAGTCGAGCGAGACAGGGACCGTCCTTCATCCCCGGCGGGCGGCCTACCTCCCCCGCCAAGCGCAACCGGTGCAGGGCGGAGCGGCAACAGGTTTCCAGGTAAGGCTCGTTCCAAACCACGGCGGGGATATCGTTCCGGCCCGCACGTCGCGCAAGGGCGGGCCGCAAGCGACGGAGCAACGACCATGGACGGAAGCGGGATCACCTACGAATGGTGGATCCGAGTGATCGAACTGCCCATCCTGGCAGGGCTGTTCAAGCTGATGTGGGACATCAAGAGGGATGTGATCGCGCGGATCGAGCGCATCGAGTTGCGGCATGCAGAGACGACAGCCGACCTGCGCGCCGAAATCGCTTCCTTCAAGCTCGAGGTCGCGCGCGGCTACGTGCCGATCCAGATGATGCGCGAACTCGACCGCCGCCTATCGCTACAGCTGATGCGCATCGAGGAGAAGCTCGACGTGCTCGGCCCCCGCGCCCGCGCCCGCCGCAGCGAGGCCGAACTGCCGCAGGACTGACGACGCCCCTCATCGCGGCCTCGGTCCGTGGTCGGCCTGTTGACCGAGGGTAGCGAGGATGACGACGGCTGCGCCGACGAGATCGAGCGCGCCCGGCGCCAGCCCGAACACCAGGGCATCGAACAGCACAGCCCAGAGCATGGCGGTGAAATCGAGCGGGGCGAGACGCGACGGCTCCGTCGCCCGCACCGCAGCGGTGAGCGCGAGGTTCGCTCCGGTCCAGACGACCCCGTTGAGCAGCAGCAAGGCGAGATCGCGCGAGGGGGGCGGAACCCATGTCGCCATCGCGACAGGACCGAACAGCACCGCCCCCTGCAGCGCCGGCACCGCCATCGCCACCGCCAACCCCTCATGCGCGCCGAGCTTACGCGTCGTGATCATCACGCCTGCGGTGGCCGCCGTGCCTACCAGGGCAGAGAGATAGCCAACCAACGCTCCCCCACCCGTCAGGGCCGGCACGATCGGCACCAGGACGCCGAGGAAGGCCAGGCCCGCCCAAGCCCAGGCGCGCGGCGCCACCCGCTCGCCGAGCACCGCGACCGCAAGCCCCATGGTGAAGAACGGGGCGAGGAAGAACACGATGTAGGCGTCGAGCAGGGGCAAGAGCGCGAAAGCTTGGAAGAAAAAGAAAGCCGAACTCAGGATGAGCCCGCCCCGCAGCGCATGCAACGCAAGACGCCCCGGCGCGATGGCGCCAGCCCGCACCGCGACCGGAGCGGAGAGTGCGAGCCCGACCGCGCTGCGCAGCGCGATCACCTGTGCCGAGCCATAAGCCCCCGAAAGCCACTTCGCGATCGCATCCAGCACAGCGAACAGCGCGATCGCGATCAGCATCAGCAGAGGCCCGCGCACCGCTTTCCCCCTTCGCCGTGTGCGCGCCGCTCATGCCTGCCGCGCGGAGCCGCGTCCAGACTTCCGCCCGCGCCTCCGGTCGGGCAAAGGGCGTTCGATGCTTCCATCTGCCCTCGCCTCGCGCCTGATGCCGCTCGTGCGCTGTCTCGACCCCGAGGCCGCGCATCGTGCCGGCGTGCTCGCCCTCCGCCTCGGTCTTCTGTCCGTCGCCCCGACCCGATCCGACCCGCGGCTTCGGGTCTCCGCCCTGGGGCTCCGCTTCGCCAACCCGGTCGGCCTCGCTGCCGGCTTCGACAAGGATGCGGAGGCGATCCGCCCCCTCTTCGGCCTCGGTTTCGGCTTCGTCGAGACGGGCGGGGTGACGCTTCGCCCGCAGCAGGGCAACCCGCGACCCCGCGTCTTCCGCCTCTCCGAAGATCGCGCGGTGATCAACCGCCTCGGCCTCAACTCGGCCGGCTGGGCGGTGGTGAAGCGTCGCCTTGCGCGACTGCGGGCCGAAGGGCCTCTGCCAGGCCCCCTCCTCCTCAATGTCGCCCCGAACAAGGACTCGCCAGCCCCGCTGACCGACATCGCACAACTGGTGGCGGAGGCGTCCCCTCTCGTCGAGGCCTGCGTGCTGAACGTCTCCTCGCCGAACACGCCGGGCTTGCGCGATTGGCAGGTGGGAGAGCGGCTCGGCGCGCTGGTCGCCGCAGCACGGCAGGCGCGCGGGCCGGCGAAGGCCCGGCTTCTCGTGAAGATCGCGCCCGATCTCGATCCCCAAGCCCTTGAGGCGATCGTCGAGACCGCGATCGCGCACGGTGTTGATGGGCTGATCGTGTCCAACACCACCATCGCACGGCCGCCCGCACTGCGCAGTCGGCACGCGTCGCAAGCGGGCGGGCTCTCCGGCGCCCCGCTGTTCGCCCCCTCCACGGCGCTGTTGCGCGAGGCGGCTCGCCTCGCGCGCGGGCGTCTGGTCCTGATCGGCTGCGGCGGGGTCTCCTCCGCCGACCAAGCCTACGCCAAGATCCGCGCCGGAGCGTCTCTGGTGCAGCTCTACACCGGGCTGATCTACGAGGGGCCGACGCTTATTGCGCGGATCCTCGCCGGCCTCTCCGCCCGCCTTGCCGCCGATGGCTTCGCCTCGATCGCGGAGGCCGTCGGTGCCGATCTCGCCGAGGCCCGAGCATGAGGCTGCTTGAGGGGTTCGCTCCGCTCGCCGAGGCGTATGACGGGTTTATCGTCGACCTCTGGGGCGTGGTGCACGACGGGGTGGCGCCCTATCCCGGCGCCATCGAGACTCTTGCGAACTTGAAACGCCTCCGCAAGCGCGTGGTGCTGCTCTCTAATGCTCCGCGCCGGGCGGAGGCGGCGGCGGCCGCGATGCGCGCCATGGGAATTGGCGACGAGCTGTACGACGCCATCCTCACCTCGGGCGAGGCGGTGCATCGGGCGTTGCGCGACCGCACCGACCCTTGGTTCGCCCGGCTTGCGCCCCCCCTCTATCACCTGGGCCCTGCGCGCGACCGCAACGTGTTCGACACGCTCGGCCTGCCCGAGGCCGGCGCCCCCGAAGAGGCGGGCTTCGTGCTGAACACCGGCCCCGACGACCATCTCGCCGGGCAGACGCTCGAGCAGTTTCTGCCGCTGCTTCGCCGTTGCCTGGCGGCCGGCCTGCCGATGATCTGCGCCAACCCCGACCTCGAGGTGATCCGCGGCGGGGTGCGCGTCTTGTGCGCAGGCGCGCTCGCCGAGGCCTACGCTGAGCTCGGCGGCGAGGTGCGCTCTCTCGGCAAGCCTGATCCTGCGATCTACGACACGGTGCTTGCCTTGCTCGGTCTTTGCGATCGCACCCGCGTGCTCGCGGTCGGCGATTCGCTGCGCACGGACATCGCGGGCGCGAAGGCGGCGGGGATCGAGTCTGCTTGGGTGATCGGCGGCATCCATGCAGCAGAGCTGGGCGCCCCGCCCGAGGGGCTGCCGCCTGCAGCTGTGCTGGAGGCGGCGGTGGCTTGCGCGGGGCTCGCTCCGGCCGCCGCGCTGGCGGCGTTCCGCTGGTGAGCGTCTGGCGGCTGGCCTCCCGGCCCCCTAGGCTCTGGCGATGAGCCCGCGCGACACCGCCGGTGCCGACCCGACCGCCGAGCCCTCTCCGGCCCGAGGCCTTCGCCCCTCCCCGCCGACGTGGCTCTTGGTCGCGCTCACCTCAATCGGCCCCTTCACCTTGCAGATCCTCGTGCCATCGTTGCCGGGGCTTGCGCGGCTGTTCGGGGTTGCGGCCGCCTCAGCCCAGTTGGCGCTGACCGGCTATCTCGCCGGTGTCGCGGTCGGCCAGCTGCTCTATGGGCCTCTGTCCGACCGGTTCGGGCGCAAGCCGCTCGCCGTGGCGGGCCTGGCCCTGTTCGTCGCCGCCTCCCTCGGGTCCGCTTTGGCTACGACCGTGAGCGGGCTGATCCTCGGTCGGATCGTCCAGGCAGTGGGCGGGTGCTCGGGCATGGTGCTGGCGCGGGCAATGATCCGCGACTGTTTCCCGCGCGATCGCGCTGCGTCCGTCATGGCGTTCGTCCTGGCCGGCATGACGGCCGCGCCGATGCTGGCCCCTGTCCTCGGGGGCCTGCTCGAGGAGGCCTTTGGCTGGCGGGCCATTCTCCTGCTCACCGCGCTCGCCGGGGCGGCGTTGCTCGCCGTCGTCGTGTTTAGGCTCGAGGAGACCCTGCCCGCGCCCCACCCGTTGCCTGGCGTGGCGGGGTTCCTGCGCGCCAATCTCGGGCTCTTGCGCCTTCCTGGGTTCCTCGTCTTCGCCGGCGCCTTCTCCGCCTCCTCGGGCGTGTTCTTCTCCTTCCTCGGCGGCGCACCGTTCGTCGTGGTCGAGGGTCTCGGCCTCGCCCCTACCACCTACGGGCTCGCCTTCGCCCTCGTCTCCATCGCCTATGCTGGCGGCAACATGGTCACCGCCCGGTTCGCGCAGCGGCTCGGCATCGCGCGCCTCCTGGGTTTTGGGACCAGTGTGACATTCCTCGGTGCTGCGGCCGCGCTCGCCCTCGTCCTCTCTCGTCCGCCCTCGTTGCTCAACCTGTTCGGCCCGGCGCTGCTGATGGCGGTCGGCAACGGGATTGCGCAGGCGAATGCGCTCGCCGGCGCGGTCAGCGTGCGGCCGGGTCTCGCCGGCACGGCCTCTGGCCTGTCGGGTGCTTTGCAGATGGGGTTCGGAGCGCTCGCGACCGTGCTGGTCGGCGCGACGGAGACCGGTTCCGGAGCGGCGACCGCCGCCTGCATGCTCTGCTCGGCCGCGCTTTGCCAGGCAATCCTGTTCGTCGCAGACCGCCGCGGCCTGCTGTAGCGAGAGGCCATCGCGAGAGTTTGCTGGAACGAAGTGGGGTGTGACGTGAGAGGGGGCGGTGGTGTGTTCATTGGTGGTTCCGTTCCTGCTCACGCCGGGAAAAAAGAGCGTGTGCGGCCCTCTTTTGCCCTCTCGCTTGGCAGCCAAGGGGGCTTAAAGCCCACTTCGGCGGCGGCGCGATTCGTGTGCCAGGGGGCAGGAGCCTTCACGGCGCGCAGCTCCATCGTCGAGCGGGCTCGCGCACTTCGAGACTTGCCTCGATCTTCCCGCCACAAAAGCGAAGGAAATCCTTCGAGAGTGGCCGGCCTCACCGCACAGGACGGCACGCGCGGCAACGGGGCAAAAGGTGAAACGGGAGGGCGCCTCGTTCGCCACAAAGGCGCAAGGCCCTTCTTTTCCCCTCTGCGTTGCACCCATCTCCGCGGTTGACGCGTCCTGTAACACGCGCGGACCCGCGTTGCGCACCCGCCCCGCCAGTCGGGATCGTTGCTAACATTTCTATGCCGGATCAGTTTGACGGCGTTGCGAGGCGGATATCCCGCCCTGCAACGTCTGGGTCCAACGGGAAGAGGTGGGACGGAACAGCAGGATCAAGAGTGCGGCGACAGCCGATCGGTCTTGAGCCGCCGTCGTTTTTCGGCCTACTGTCCTGGCAATTGAAGACGGAGGGAGGAAACGTCGGATGCTTGATCGGCGTAAGGTCCTGGCCACCGCCGGGCTATCGGCAAGCTTGCCGCTTTGGGCGCTTGCGGGCTGCGCCGGCGTCAACGGCGGAGGGGTCAGCGCGGCACAGCGCCCCGTGTTCGCCTTGCGCGGCGACGGTGCCGTGTTGGCGATCGATCCCGCAACAGACCGCATCACGGCCCGCATCGTTACCGGCGGCGCAGGCGGAACGCTCGGCAGCCTCACCCCAGACGGGCGCTGGCTCTACGTCGCCAACAATGCGCCTGGGCAGAGGACTCTGAGCAAGATCGACGCTCAGATGTTGCGTGTCGCCGCGACGTTAGAAACCGGCAACCGGCCAAAGCACCCGGTGGTCTCGCCT
>CALBEG010000121.1 GCA_937927455.1 uncultured Elioraea sp.
ACGGGATTCATCGGCGAACGGCTGATCGCGGCCTGTCGCGAGGCGGGGATCGAGGTGCGGGTGCTCACACGCAGCCCCGCCCGCGGCCGGGCCATCTATCCGCCGCGCGCCTTCCCGCACGTGCGCATCGAGGCCTGGACACCGGCGTCGGTCGGGCCGTGGGTCTCCGCCCTCGCCGGCGTGGATGCGGTGGTGCACCTCGCCGGCTCACCGATCGCAGGCCGCTGGAGCCCTGCCTTCAAGCGAGAGATCCTCTTCAGCCGCGAGATCGGCACGCGCACCATCGTCGAGGCACTCGCCCGCGTCGAACCACGTCCGCCCGTGTTCGTCTCCGCCTCGGCTTGCCGGTTCTACGGACCCGATGCGGAAACCCTTTTCAGCGACGCGGCGGACCATCCACCGGGCAAGGACTATCTCGCCCAGGTCTGCCTCGCCTGGGAGAGCGAGGCGGCGCGCGCCGAACCCCTGGGCCTGCGGCGCGTGACCCTGCGGTTTTCGATCGCCCTCGGCATGACGCGCCGTTTTCGCGACGTGCTGGGCAAGATCCGGCCATTCCTCGGGGGGCGGATCGGTTCCGGCCGGCAATGGGCGTCCTGGGTGCACCGCGAGGATGCCGTGGCGGCGATCCTGCGCGCGATCGAGGATCCAACGATGCGCGGCACCTACAACGTCACTGCGCCCAATCCAGTGCGAATGGACGAGGTGACGGCGGCCTTCGGCGCCGCCGTCGGGTCGCGCTTTCGCCTACCGGTGCCGTCCTTCGTGCTTGAGGGGCTGCTCGGCGATGGCGCCACCATCCTGCTGGACGGGCAGCGCGTGATCCCCGCGCGCTTGCTGGAAGCGGGGTTCACCTTCCGCTTTCCGGAAATCGGCCCGGCCGTGCGCGACGTGCTGGCCAGCTGAGCGGGAGACGATCGCTTCAGCCGCTGCGATCTGCGCCTTGCACGATGGCGGCGGTGAGGCGCGCCAGCACGAGCCGGTGGAACGGGGCGAGGATGTACCAGTACATCAGCCCCCAGAAGCCGCGCGGGTGCCAATGGATGGTGGCGGAAACAACACGGCCACCGCCATCGTCTTCGATCGTGAACTCGAATCCGCCAGCACCCGGCGCACGCAGGGTGGAGAGGAGAACGAGCGAGGCGGGGGGAGACACGCCGTGCACCCGCCAGACATCGAAGCGCTCGCCCGGGCGGAACGGCCCCGGGGCGCGCGGCGGGGCGATCTCGCCGCCCAACGCCCGCTCGAGCGCGCGGCGCATCGCCCACAGCGGGCGAAGAGACAGCGCCCCCGCCTCGCGCGTGCCGAAGCGCTCGAGCGATCGCCACAGCGCTTCGGCCGAAGCGGCACTGGCTCTCGCGCGGCACATTGCGACGCCATAGTACGCGACCTCGTGTCGCATGCCACGCAGATCGAACGCTCCCTCGCGCCAGCGTCCGCCAGATAGACGTTCCCGTTCGCGCGCGAGCGCACGCCGCACCGCCGCATCGAAGCCGATGCGCGCGGGGGCGACCGCCTCGAGCCGCGGATCCTTCGTCGCGCTGAGATCGTGTTTCAGCCCTGTGATCAAGGCGCGCGCAATCGGCGCCGGCGTAGAGGTCACGAACTCGATCCAGTAGGCGGAGAGTTCTGGCGTGAGCAGAGGCACGTGGATGATCACTGGCCGGCGTTTGCCCAGCGCAGCCGCAAGTCGCAGCATCATCTCCTCATAGGAGAGACGATCGGGGCCCGCTGTCTCGATTACTGCCCCAGCCACACCCTCAAGCGTGCCAAGAGCCTCCAGCTGGTCGAGCAAATCATCAAGCGCGATGGGCGGTGAAATCGAGCGCACCCAGCGTGGGGTGAGCATGAGAGGGAGATTGGCGACCAGGTCGCGCATCACCTCAAAGGCCGCCGACCCCGGCCCGATGATGATGCCGGCGCGAAGTTCGACCACGTCCGGATGGTGGCGGCGCAGGATCACTCCGGTCTCGACGCGGGAGGCGAGATGCACGGTGTCGACGTCGTGCGGCGCGAGCCCGCCCAAATAGACGATGCGGCGAACACCAGCCTCACAGGCGGCCCGCGAGAAGGTCTCGGCCGCCTTTCGATCCAGATCGGGGAATCGCTTCCCGGCGGTCATTGAGTGCACGAGGTAAAAGACAAGGTCGACGCCCGCGAGAGCAAGGGTGAGGGAAGCGCGGTCGGTTGCATCGCCGCGGATGATCTCCACCCCCTGCCAGCCTTCCGCCTCGGCACGGCGCGTGTTACGCGCGAGCACGCGAACCCGCCAACCGCGCGCCGCGAGATGGGGAACGAGGTGACGGCCAACAAAACCCGAACCGCCGACGACAAGCACGGTGTTTCCGTGCCTGGTGCGTTCCGCCATCGTCATAACGTCAGCGATTATTGCCATCACCCGTCGTCCGCCTCGCCCTCCTGCAGCGAGGTTGGAAGGGCAGCGGGGCGGTGCAAGGGGTGATCAGCCGCGGTCCCGCGTATAGTCGATGGCGCAGAACGTTCCGCCCTGGTAGCGTTCCGCCACGGGGTTGTCGCTCACCCTGTTTTCGAGGGCGGGGATGAAGGGATCGGCGCTGTCCTGCGGCTGCCAGCCGATCACGGCGCGGTCGTCTCGTCGCCAGAAGGAGCGCGCATTCGCCGAAGCCCCCCACACAGTCGCGAACCCAACGCGTTCCGCCAAGGCGGCGCACATCACGAGGCGCACGAGGTCGGCGTAGGAGAGCCACGTCGCCAGCATGCGGGCATCGCGGGGTTCGGGGAAACAGGATCCGATGCGCAGGATCACGCTCTCGACGCCGTGCTTGTCGAAATACAGCCGCGCCATCAGCTCGCCAAAGGCCTTGCTCAGGCCGTACTGGCCGTCGGGCCGATACGCGCAATCAGCATCGAGCGGCGTCGTCCGCTCATGGAAACCGATGACGTGGTTCGAGGAGGCGAACACGACGCGCGCCCGCTCCCGCTGCGCCGCTTCGTAGACGTGATAGAGGCCGCGGATGTTGGGGCCGACCACCTCCTCGAACGGACGCTCCACCGAGGCGCCGCCGAAATGGAGGATCGTTCCCGCTCCTTCGCAGAGGCTAAAGATGGCGGCGCTGTCCTCGAGGTCGGCCACGATGAATCGCGCGGCTGGCGGCAGCGGGTCGGGAAAGGGCACGATGTCGGTGAGCACGAGCGGCCAGCCGGCTTCACCAAGACGGCGGGCAAGTTCGCGCCCCAGCGCCCCGGAGGCGCCTGTGAGGACGACGGGGCGGAGAGGCGTGCGCACTGCGGGCACGCTCAGTCAGCGAAGCGTGCAACCGGAACGCCTGGGTTCTCGGCACGCATCGCGAACAGGGCGCCGGAGAGCGGATGATCGCCAACCATCTCGGCGCCGAGCGTGGTGCGCAGGCTGGTCCAGACGATGGTGCGAAGATCCTCACCGGCAAAACAGGGCATAGTGGGGCCAGGGACGGGGAAGGGGTCAGAGGAGAGGAGCGTGCCGTCGGGCAGGTAGCGATTGATTCGGCCAAGCCGCACACCGGCCGACCAATAGACCCCGGCGGCATCGAACGCGGCACCGTCAGGCTTGCCGTGCACGGCGGGGGCCGGTGTTGCGATCCGCCGCCGGTTGTGCGCCTCGCCGGTCGCCGGGTCGAAGTCCCAGGCGTCGATCCAGCCCTCGCCGCTGTCGGAGTGCAGCATCGTCCGTCCATCGGCCGTCCAGGCAAGCCCGTTCGAGGTGAGAAGCCCAGCCGCGATCTCGCGCCACGCGCCATCGGGGCTGATGCGGAACAGGCGTGCTACCGGTCCGCGTGGGGAACGTTCATCCATCGACCCGACCCAGAATGCGCCATCGGGTCCAATCTTCCCGTCGTTCAGCCGCGCGAAGGGAGGGATCGGCTCCGGGCGGCAGAGAAGCTCGGCGCGGCGATGATGCCAGTCGTACAGCACCACCTCGTGGCGCAGCGCGACGATCCAGCGCCCCGAACGGCAAAGGCCGAAGCTTCCGACCTCGGAGGGGAACAGCCAGGTGTCGAGATGCTCGCCCGCGAGCGAGAAGGCGTGAATGGCACTCGCCCAAATGTCGGCGACGAGAACCCGCCCGTGCTCTGCATCCCACACGGGGCTTTCGCCAAGTGAAAGTCTGGCGTTCGGCGTCAGCAGCGTGATCTCAAACATCTCCGTTCCATCTCCCTCGTGGCCTGCCCGCCGTCCGCGTCAGACCGCGCCGAGCAAAGCTCTCGGCAGGGCGAGCGACAACGCCGGAACGTAGGTGACGAGCATGAGCGCGACGAGGATGGCACCCCAGAAAGGCCAGATCGAGCCCATCACCTCCTCCATCCGCACGCGCCCGATCGCACAGCCAACGAAGAGGACGGAACCCACGGGCGGCGTGGTCAGGCCAAGCCCGAGATTCATCATCATCACCATGCCGAACTGCACGGGATCGACCCCGATCGCCCGCGCCACGGGCAGAAAGATCGGCGTGCAGATGAGGATGAGCGCTGCCATGTCCATGATCGTGCCAAGGGCAAGCAGGGCAAGATTGATCAGCGCGAGCAGAAGGATGGGGTCGGCCGAGGTGGCCAGCATGGCGGTCGCCAAGCGCTCTGGCACCCGGTGCAGAGCGAGCAGGTAGCCGAAGGCGGCCGCAGAGCCGACGAGAAGGAGGACCACCGCGGTGGTGCGCACAGCGGAGGCAACGGCGCGCGCAAACCGCCCGATGTCGAGCTCGCGGTACATCAGGGTGGTGGCGAACATGGCCCAGGCTGCGCCGACGGCGGCACTCTCGGTGACGGTGAACACCCCGCCCAGAACACCGCCAAGGATAATCACCGCCGTCATCAAGCCAGGCAGAGCTTGGGCAGCCGCGCGCGCCACCGTGCGGAGCCCGGGAAACGGCTCTCCAGCATAGCCGCGGCGCACGCCGATGCGCCACGCGACGGCTGCGAGGCAGAGGCACATCAGCACACCCGGCAGCACGCCGGCGAGGAAGAGGGCAGAGACCGAAACCCCGCCTCCCGCCGCCAGAGCGTAGAGGATCATGTTGTGCGAGGGCGGAATGAGTACGCCAGCGATGGAGGATGTGACGGTGACGTTCACCGCATAGTCGACGTCATAGCCCTTCTCCCGCATGGCGGGGATGAGGATGGAGCCGAGGGCCGAGGTGTCGGCCACTGCTGAGCCCGAGATCCCGCCGAACAGCATCGAGGCGAGCACGTTGACGATGCCCAAGCCGCCGCGCACGCGCCCCACGGCGGCGGAGGCAAGCGCAATCAAGCGGCGGGCGATCCCTCCGTGCAGCATGATCTCGCCTGCCAGGATGAAGAACGGGATGGCGAGCAGCGAGAACACCGTCATCCCGGCGGTCATCTGCTGGAAGGCGACCGCGAGCGGCAACCCCTCCCACCAGAACCCGGCCAAGGCGGCCAACGCAAGCGCGAACGAGACAGGGACCCCGACTGCCAATGCCAGCGCGAAGACGCCCAACAAGACAGCGAGGCCCATGGTGCGTCAGGTCGAGGCGCTGATCGGCGGCAGGCCGGCAATCCGCCGCGCCATTGCCTCGATGGCGAACAGCGAGATGAGGACTCCGGCCAGGGCGACGGGCGCGAACTGCCACCCCTGACTGAGACCAAGCAGCGGAATGCGGAACGGACGATAGTTGTCCACCAGAATCCAGCCCCAATACGCCATCAGGAGGCCGAGCCCGCACAATACGAGCTCAACCGCCGCTGCGAACACGGAGCGTGCGGCAGGCGGCAGGGCCGCAGGCAGGAGCTCGACCGCCATGTGAACGCGCTCACGCACGCCGACCGCAGCCACCGGGAGAACCACCCAAAGGACAACGAGCTGCGCACCGCGCTCGACCCAGGTCGGAGTGTCGTTCAGCACGTAACGGCCGAACACCATCCAGGTGAGGGCTGCGACCAGGGCAAGGAGCAAGGCTCCGGCCGCCGTGATGAGCAGGCGTGCCAGCCAGTCGAATATCCACGACACCGTCTGCAGCGGGAAAGCCAAGTGGCTGTCCGTCGTTTCCGCGTCTCAGCCCGGCATCACTGGGTGTTGCGGATCTGGTCGAGCAGGGCGCGCAGGGCGGGGGTCGCTGCGTACTTGGCGTAGAGCGGCTCCATCAGCCGAGCGAAGGGCGCGCGATCGGCGATCTCGGTCAGAACGACGCCGGCGGCAACCACTTTCTCGCGCGAGGCGCGCTCGCGCTCCGCCCACAGCCGGCGCTGCAAAGCGGCCGCCTCGCGCGCTGTGGCGCGCAGAATGTCGCGGTCCTGGGGCGACAGGCGGTCCCACCGCATGCGGTTCACGACGACGATCTCCGGCACGTTCGAGTGCTCCGTCGTCGAATAGAAACGAGCATGCTCGAAATGGCGCTGCGCCTCATAGGACGGCCAGTTGTTTTCCGCCCCGTCCACCACGCCGGTCTGCAGCGCGGTGTAGAGTTCGCCGAAGGGCAGCGGCACCGGATTGGCACCGAGCGCGCGCATCAGGTCGATGAAGAGGTCCGAGGTTTGGACGCGGATCTTCAATCCGCGCATGTCTTCCGGCGTACGGATCGGCCGAGTGCGCGTGTAGACGCTTCGCGCGCCGGAGTCGAACCAGGCCAGCACCACCATTCCCAACCTGGCCTCGATCTCACGCGCCAAGGTGGCACCCGCAGGTCCGTCCAGCACGCGGTGCAGGTGGCCGACATCGCGGAAGACGAAAGGCAGCGCGAACACCTGCGTCTCGGGCACGAGGTTGTTCAGCGGCGTCAGGTTGAAGTTCGCCACGTCGATGGCGCCGAGGCGGAGCTGTTGGATCGCCTCGTCCTGCTGGCCAAGCTGGGCTGAGTGGAACATGCGGATCCGCATGCGTCCCTGGCTCCGTTCGGCGGCGAGTTCCGCCCAGCGGTCGAGAGCGACCGTATTCGGGTAGCCGGCACCATGCGTGTTCCAGCCACGCCAGTCCTGCGCGGCGGCAGGAGAGAGGGCGGCAGCGACCGCGACAGCAAGCATGATCAGCAATCGTTTCACGACGTTTCCCCTTTCCGTCTTTTTGGCGCGCACCCTTCCAACGTGCCATTCCGGAAGGCTCGACGCAACGGGTGGCTCCCACTCGCTCTGGCTTTCAGGGAGGCCGCGGTCGTGGGGCTGCAGGCGATGTCGCCGAACCGTGAGGGCATGCAGCGTCTCTCGTCGGGCTTTGTCTCCCCCGCCGTCATCTGCACCATTCTGCGCGCCATCCCGCATCGTGGGGGGATGGTCGACGGCGCGGCCACATGGTAGAAACCGGCACGGATCGCCAACGTTCTGCTCTTCGACAATGCAACGCTCTTAGATGGCGCGCGTGAAGGCGCGATTGAGGGCCATCTCCTGGTCGAGAGGGAGCACATCCGCGAGGTTTCGGACCGGCCGATCCGCAGCAAAGGCGCGGTGCGGTTCGATCTCCGCGGCCGGACCGTGATGCGGGGACTGATCACCTGTCACGTCCACGTCGTCGCCTCGCTCTTGGATCTCGGTCGCAACGCGATGCTGCCGGATGCCCTGGTCGCCCATCGCGCTGCGCGCATCATGGGTGGGATGCTGCGGCGCGGCTTCACGACGGTTCGCGACGTCGGGGGAGCGACGGAAGGTCTACGGCTTGCTCTCGCGGAGGGGCTGTTCGAGGGGCCGCGTTTATTCCTGTGCGGCACGGCCCTCTCGCAGACGGGAGGTCATTGCGATTTCCGCGGCCGCCATGATGATCGCGATGCCTCGGTCTATGGCTCGCGCCTCGGCTCGCTAGGTCGGCTGGTCGATGGAGTGGATGCCGTACGCCGCGCCTGTCGCGAGGAGATCAAGGGCGGGGCCGACTTTATCAACGAGGTGATGGCCAGTGGCGGCGTGGCGTCGCCGACGGACCCGATCGACTTTCTCGGCTTCTCGCGCGCCGAACTGGAGGCAGCGGTGGAGGAGGCGGCCATGGCACAGACCCACGTCGCTGCGCATCTCTACACAGACGAGGCGATCGCTGCGCCGTTGCATGCGAGGTGCGCAGCCTGGAGCACTGTAACCTGATCACTGCGGACACTGCCCGAATTGCCGCGGACCACGGAGCGATCGCAGTGCCGACCTTGATCACCTACGACGCTCTGGCCCAGTCGGGCGCCGAGTTGGGGTTCCCCACTCATGCGGTGGCGAAGATCGACACTGTGCGCCGGGCTGGGCTCACCTCGCTCGAGACCATGTGGACGGCGGGCCTGACCGTGGCCTTCGGCACAGATCGGCACAGATCTGCTCGGCCCGTTGCACGATCGCCAGGGTGAAGAGTTTCTCATCCGGCGCGAAGTGCTGTCGGCGATCGAGGTGATCCGCAGCGCGACCGTCTATGCCACCGGCCTCATTGGATGCGAGGGCGAACTCGGCTGCCTCGCGCCGAGAGCGCGCGCGGACCTGATCGTCGTCGATGGCGATCCGCTAGCTGACCTTGCCTTGCTTGCCTACGGCCCGAGGCATGTCCCACTGATCGTCAAGGACGGGCGAGTCGTCCATGATGCGCTGTCGAACGAGCGTGCTCACTGCCAGGAGGCTGCTCATGCGACAGACCCGCCGCGCCATGCTCGCCGCAGCGATCGGCACTCTTTTTTCGCCAGCAGTGGCAAGCGGGCAGAGCGAGACGTTCCGGATCGGTGCCTTGAACCCTATCACGGGAGCGGGATCGCCCTACGGGTCCGGCATGCAACGAATGATCCTCGCCGCAGTGGAAGAGATCAACGCCGCCGGCGGTGTGCTTGGTTGGCGGCTCGAGGTGTTCGCCGAGGACACGCAGACCAACCCGCAGGCCGCGGTGCTTGCCGCCAAGAAGCTGCTCGAGGTCAATCGCGTTCGGGCGATTCTCGGCACCTGGTCTTCGGGCGTCTCGCTCGCCGTCATCCCGCTGACGAATGAAGCGAACGCGATTTCGATGAACCCGTCCGGTGCGTCTACCTTCTCCGTACCTTTGGCAACGCAAAGAGGCTGGTGTTCCGTTGTTAGGCGACCAACGACCGTTTCGGTCGTGCCTCCGCCAAGATTGCCGTGCGGGAAGGTTTCTGCCGCCCGGCCACGATGGCGTTCAACAACGCCTCCGGCATGGGCAACACGGAAGGCTTCCGTCACGCCCGCGCGGCGAAGGGTTTCACCGACGGCGAACATGTCGTCTACGAACCGAATAAGCCCTCCTACCGCGCCGAACTCCTGCGCGTGCTGGCGACCCATCCCGACGTGATCGTCATGGGCTCGTTCCTGCCCGATACCACGATCATCCTCCGCGAATGGTTCCAGCTGGGCGTGCCGGTGCGCTGGATCATTCCGGCCTGGGCAGCCAACCCGCAGCTCGTGCAGGCGCTCGGGCCGGCGGTGACAGAAGGCATCATCGCGGTCGACACCGTCTCGAACGAAGGCAGCGAAGCCTTCGCCCGCGACGACGCCGCCTATCGTCGCGCCATGAACCAGCTCACTACCTCAGACATTGTTGCCGCAATAGCCTGGGGCATGGCCATCACGCTGGCGCTTGCCATCGAGCGAGCGAAATCGTTCGACAGCCTCGCCATCCGCGATGCAATCCGCCTCGTCGCTAATCCTCCGGGGGTGCCCGTCTCCTCCTTCGTCGACGGCAAGGCGAAACTCGGAAGCGGTGTGGAGATCGACTACCAGGGTGCGTCCTCCGTCTTGGATTTCGACGAGTTCGGCGATGTGACTCCCGATTTCGGTGTTTTCCGCATCGAGGGGGGTGCGATCAACCGCAAGTACGTCGTCAAGATCTGACAGGCACCGGGTCGGGAGCACGTGTTCGGGTCGCTTGTTGTTGCCGGCATCGTCCACGGGCTGGTGATCGGGCTTGCTGCACTCGCCATCACGCTCGCCTTCGGCATCGCCCGCTTTCCCAATGCAGCAGCCGGCGACACCATGACGGTGGGGGCGTATGCGGCCGTAGTCGCACACGGCGCCTCCGGCTCGCTCCCGATTGCGGCGGCGGCAGCAATGGCCGCTGCGGCGGGAACCTCGCTCCTCGGCTACGGCCTGGTGTTCCGACACCTCGCGGGGCGATCGCTAACCGCGCAACTCGTCGCGGCGATCGGGCTCGCCTTCGTGTTTCGCGTTGCAATCGGGCTCCTCTTCGGCCACCAGCAGCGCGTCTTCCTGGTGCCGCTCGGCTGGCCGATCGGGATCCTGGGTCTGCGCATCCCCCCCTCGACCTCATCCTCGCCGCTGTGGCGGCTGGCGCACTGCTTCTCGTGTTCGCGCTCTTGCACGGAACCAGAATCGGGCGCGACATGCGCGCCGTCGCGGATGATCCGGAACTCGCTCGCGTGTCTGGCATCAGTCCCGTGCGCGTCATCGTCGCGCTGTGGCTTGTTGCCGGCGCTGCCTGCGGGGTCAGCGGACTGATCCTCGGCGTGAAGACCGTCGTCACGCCTGAGATGGGCTGGGACGCCCTGCTGTCCGCCTTCGCCGCGAGCATCCTCGGCGGCATCGGCTCCGCGCCAGGCGCTGTCCTCGCCGGCATCGTGCTCGGGGTCGCGCAGGAAGTTGCCTCGCCCATTGTCGGCTTCACGTACAAGATCGCCCTGGCCTTCGCCGTGATGCTGGTCGTTCTGCTTCTTCGTCCCCGCGGCTTGTTTGGCCGAGTTGAAACGGTACGATAATGGAAGCCTATCTGGTCGCCATCGGCACGATTGCGGCCATCTACGTCCTGCTGGCCCTCGGCCTCACGTTGCAATACGGACTGACCGGCCTGATCAACTTTGGCCACGTCGGTTTCTTTGCAATCGGTGCATACACCTCCGCCCTGCTCGCGCTTGCCGGTTTGCCAATCCCGCTCTCCCTTGCTGCTGCGGCGGTGGCTTCGGCCATCGTCGCCTGGCCGATCGGACTGGTTGCACTCCGTCTGCGGGAGGACTATTTCGCTGTCGTGACGCTCGGCTTCGGCGAGACCGTGCGCCTGATCATCACGTCCGAGCGCTGGCTGACCAACGGTGTGCAGGGCATTCCCGGCATTCCGCGCCTGTTTGCCGCCGACCACAGCGCGGTGGGGGCGATGGCCACCCTCCTCATCCTCGGCATCTGCTGCCTCGGCGCTGCGCTGGTGCTGCAGCGGCTTGCACGCTCTCCCTGTGTCCGCATGATCGAGGCAATTCGCGACAACGAGGATGCGCGGTTCGCGCCCTCGGCAAAAACCCCGCAGCATTCAAGACGCGCGTTCTCGCCCTCGGCTCGGCCCTCGCCGGGTTGGCCGGTGGCTTCTACGCGCACGTCATCACCTATCTTTCCCCCGACCAGTTCACCGCCCTTGTC
>CALBEG010000122.1 GCA_937927455.1 uncultured Elioraea sp.
TGCGCATGCCGAGGAGATGCAGCGTCGCGGCCTGTTCGCCGCCCCGCGCGTGGAGGCTGCGCGCGCTGCAGCCGCCGCCGCCCGAGCCGAGGAGGACGCCCTTTTCGCCCGTATTGAGCGGATCGAGGCGCAGATCCGCGCCCTGGCCATCGGGGTGCACCTGCGCGACGGCTACAACGACGTTCCCTACAGCGTGCAGCAGCGCGACCGCGTGTTAATCATGCGCGAAGCAGCCCTTGACCGTCTTGCCGAGGCCATGGCGCGGGAACGCGTTCTTGTCGCCGCCCTCGCCGCGGAGGAGGAGGGTGCCCGCCGTCGGGCGCAGTTTGTGCAGCGGATCGAAGCGCCGATGATGGTGTGGCAGCGCCATGTCGCACCAGGCGCGCCGATTAGCCCGGGCGAAACGGTGCTCGACCTCGTGCGCTGCGACCGGCTCTATGTCGAGGTCTCTCTGCCCGACCGTGCCTTTCATGCGGTGGCACCTGGGGAAACCGCGCGCGTGCGGCTGCCGGGCGGGCTTACTTTGGATGGAGAGGTTGCCGCCCTGCGCGGAGCGGGCGCGCGTGCAAACCGCGCGCTCGCCGCCGCCGAACTGCCGGGCGAGCCGGGAGCGCGGCTGACGGTCCGCGTCTCTCTTCCGGCAGACGCTGCGGAGAGGTTGGCCCACCCTTCGGACGGGTCGTTCTGCGGCATTGGCCGGCTGGCCGAGGTCTCGTTCCCAGCCGCTCCTGGCTTCACTCCAACCGACATCGCCGTGGGCCTCTGGCAACGGGGAAGCGCTCTGTTCTCGCGTCTTGCCAAAAACCTCGCCACACCAGCCGCTGCCGAACCGACGCCGTGATTTACGATGTCCCGCTGACGGCGTTCGGCCCCCTCGCCGTCGTTTTCGGCGCCTTTCTTTTGATCTTGGAGCTGCGGGATGACCGTCTCGCCAGGCGATTGATCGCCGCCGGGCTGGCGATTGCTGTCGTCCGCTACCTGGCCTGGCGGGTCGCCGAAACCCTGGACGGGCCGGGGATCGGTCCGCTCGACCGCGTGTTCATCCTGACCTTCTTCGCGGTCGAACTCCTCGGCCTGTTTGATGGCCTCGTGCTCGCGCTGATGATGTCACGCCGGCGCAACAACTCGCCCGAGGCCGACCGGCACGAAGCGCGCCTGCGCGCGGCCGACCCGCGTTCGCTGCCCGCGGTGGACGTGCTGATCGCCACCTACAACGAACCGCTTGAGGTGCTTGAGCGCACCATCCTGTGCGCTCGCGCCCTTGAGTGGCCTGACGTGCGTGTGTGGGTCTGCGACGATGGCCGGCGCGAATGGCTTGCCCGCTACTGTGCGGAGAAGGGGGTGGGCTACCTCACGCGGCCCGATAACAAGGGGGCGAAGGCAGGCAACATCAACGCTGCCCTCGCTCGCACCTCGGCCCCCTTCGTGCTCGTGCTCGATGCCGACTTCGCCCCACGCCGGAACATGCTTTACCGCATGATGGGGTTCTTCGAAGATCCCCGCGTTGGCATCGTCCAGGCGCCGCACGCTTTCTATAACCCCGACCCGATCCAGCAGAACCTCGCCCTTTATCGCGTGCTGCCCGACGAGCAGCGGCTCTTCTTCGACGAGATCATGCCCTGCCGCGATGCTTGGGATGCTGCCTTCTGCTGCGGCTCGAACGGCATCCTGCGCCGCGCCGCGCTCGACGAGATCGGCGGGCGCTTACCGGAAGGCTCGATTACCGAAGACCTGCTGACCACGCTCGTCCTGCTTCGTCGCGGCTACGTCACGCGCTACCTCAACGAGAAGCTCGCGCTCGGGCTTGCTCCCGAATCCTCAGCTGCCTTTTTCGTGCAGCGCGCACGCTGGGCCCGGGGCGCGATTCAAATCCTCTTCCTCCGGCACGGTCCCTTCGGCCCGGGGCTCTCCCTCCTGCACCGGCTGTTTTTCCTCCCCACGCACTGGATCTCGGGCAGCTTGGTGCAAGCCTTCGCCCTCCTTGCACCGCTCGTCTTCATGTTCACTGGCGTGATCCCAATCGCCAACCTGACGCTGGTGGAAGTCATCGAGTTCCAACTGCCGACGGTCGCTGCCCTGCTCGCAGGGTTCGTCCGGCTCTCACACGGTGTTTTTCAGCCGTTACCGGCGGTGGTGTATTCTGCCTTCAGCTGCGTCCGCCTCCTCCCCGCCGTGCTCTGGAGCTTTATCCGCCCCTTTGGCCACCCCTTTCGGGTCACGCCGAAGGGCAAGGACGCGCGGTCGGCGAACAGGGATGATTTGGTGGTCGGCGTCGCCGGAGCGATCCTGGTCGCCACCATCTTCGGCCTTGTGCTGAATGCCACGGTGGAGGCGCGGGTCATTGACCCCAACGCGCTCATCCCCGTTGTCGCCGGCTGGGCGATCTACAATTCGATTGTGCTCATACTCGTTGGCGTCATGGCAACAGGGCGGCCGCCGCAACGCGCCGAGGAACGGTTCGACATGGGGGGAGAGGCGGCAGAACTCCGGCTGCCAGAAGGAGGCGCGATTGCCGTGTCTCTGGTAGACCTTTCTTTGGGCGGTGCCTTTGTCAGACCCGACCAACCCCTGCCGGCGGAGTTCCAGCCCCAGACAAAGCTCCACATTCGAGGTGTTCCTCCTCTCTCCGTCCATCTTGTCGGCCAGCGCAGGGGCGGCTTGGCCTTCGCCTTCACAGACCTCTCCGACTCTGCGCGCGAAGCCTTGATCCTTCGCCTTCTGTCCGAACACCATCGGCCCGCGCTCGGCCCTGAGCGTCGGCCCCGGATTGCGAGAGAGATGCTGGCACGCATCTTTCTGCCACCCGTGCCGGCTAAGGCCTCCTGACCCCTATCGCCGCTTCCCTCGGAGCGCATCGGCGTGTGGGCAGCCAAGGTCTCTCGCCCGGCATGGTTGCCCGCGCTACACGGCCCCCATGCTCGATGGTTCGTCGCAATCGTCGCGCACACTGCGCGACGTCTCCTCCCTCCTCGCTGCAGGACTAATTAAGGCCGAGGACGCACCTTCGCTCGAGCGCGTGGGAGGGCGCTACGCCATCGCGGTCACCCCCGCTGTCGCCGCCCTGATCGACCGGTCCGACCCCAAAGACCCGATCGCGGCGCAGTACCTGCCCCACATCGAGGAACTCGTGACGCGCCCGGACGAGGCCGCCGACCCGACGGGCGATGGCCCTCACAGCCCTGTCCGTGGCGTCGTTCACCGCTACCCCGACCGCGCTCTGCTTCTGCCCACGCTCGCCTGCGCCGTCTACTGCCGGTTCTGCTTCCGCCGCGACCAGGTGGGGCCTGAAGGCGGGACACTGACGGAAACCGAGCTCGACGCTGCCCTCTCCTACATCGCCGCCACACCCGCTATCCGCGAGGTGATCCTGACCGGCGGCGACCCGCTCATTCTCTCGGCCCGGCGGCTGGCCGACCTCCTCCGCCGCCTCGCCGCCATCTCCCATGTTGAGACCGTGCGCGTGCACAGCCGCGTCCCCCTTGCCGACCCCGCGCGCATCACCGACGCGCTCACCGCGGCGCTCACCGCCGGCCCGCCTCTCTGGCTTCTCTTGCATGTCAACCACGCCCGCGAAATCTCCGCCCCCGCCCTCGCCGCGCTCGACCGCCTGCGGTGCCGTGGCATTCCCCTGCTCGCGCAGACAGTGCTGCTTGCCGGCGTCAACGACGGCCCGGAGGCGCTGGAGGCGTTGTTCCGTGCCCTGATCCGGGCCCGGGTCAAGCCCCACTACCTGCACCTGCTCGACCCAGCCCCGGGCACCGCCCGCTTTCGCGTTCCCCTCGCGCGCGCCCGTGCCCTCCACGCCGGGCTGCGCGGGCGCTTACCAGGCCATGCCATTCCGACGTTGGTGCTCGACATCCCCGGCGGCTTCGGCAAGGTGGAGGCGAACGCGCCACGCCTCTTCCCCAGCCCCGACATTGGCTTCGTCGTCATCGACCCGAAGGGCGAAGCCCACATTCTGCCCCCCGGCGTTGCCGCAGAGACGGAAAGCGGCTAACTCCCCATGGCGATTCCCGACAGTCGAGACGGATCCTCGTTCTGCCATGCCGAAGATGCAGGCCAACCAAATGCGCCCGGGCCACGTGATCGAGCACGAGGGTGAGCGCTGGACGATCCTGAAGAGCCAGATCAACACGCCGGGCAAAGGTGCTGCCGTGATCCAGGTGGAGATGCGCAACCTGCGCACGGGGGCGAAGAAGGACGAGCGCTGGCGCACCGTCGACACGGTCGAGCGGCTGATGACCGAGGAGAAGGAGTACGACTACCTGTTCTCCGCCGGCGACATGCTGACTCTGATGGACAAGGAGACCTTCGAGCAGATCGAAGTACCGGCTGATCTCTGCGGCGAAGCCAAGCAGTTCCTGCAGGAGGGCATGGTGCTGACGGTCGACCTCGTGGAAGGAGAGCCGGTCGCGGTGCACCTTCCACCCACCGTGGTGCTCGAGGTCGCGCAGGCCGACCCGGTGGTGAAGGGGCAGACGGCCGCCTCCTCCTACAAGCCCGCGGTCCTGGCCAACGGCGTGCGGATCATGGTGCCGCCCTTCGTTGAGACCGGCGACAAGGTCGTCGTCCGCACCGAGGACGCGACCTATGTCGAGCGGGCGAAGGGCTGACGCGCGTCCGCGCCGCAGACCTTCCCTTTCCTTCCCGCCCCACCGCCCCCCATCCGCCCGTGGCGCCCCCGCAGTTTTCCCCGGCCGTCAACACCATGGTGGCAGCCGCCCGCAAGGCCGCACGCCGGCTCCTGCGCGACTTCGGCGAGGTGGAACAGCTCCAGGTCTCGGTGAAGGGTCCATCCGACTTCGTCAGCCAGGCAGACCTGGCGGCGGAGGCGACGCTGAGGGCCGAACTCGCCAAAGGCCGACCAGACCACGCCTTCCTGCTGGAAGAGGGGGGCACGCACGGGCCTGAGGAGTGGAAGTTCCGCTGGATCGTCGACCCGCTGGATGGCACCACCAACTTCCTGCATGGCATCCCACACTGGGCGATCTCGATTGCGCTCGAACGTCGCCTCGGCAAAACCTCCGAGATCGTCGCTGGGGTCATCTTCTCGCCAGCGCAGAACGAGCTTTTCGTTGCCGAAAAGGGAGGGGGGGCCTACCTGAATGACCGTCGCATCCGCGTCTCTGCCCGGCGCGAGATGGCGGAGGCCCTGTTCGCCACTGGCATTCCCTACGCAACTTTGCCCACCAAGCGGGCCTTCTCCGCTACCCTCGAGCGCATCATGCCCGAGGTCGCGGGCGTGCGGCGCTTCGGCTCTGCCGCCCTCGACCTCGCCTGGGTTGCGGCCGGCCGCTATGAGGGCTTCTGGGAACTGGGGCTCAACCCGTGGGACATCGCGGCGGGAATTCTGCTGGTGCGCGAGGCTGGTGGCTTCGTGACCGACGAGAAGGGTGGAGATCCGCTTGCCTCCGGCAACGTGGTGGCAGCGAACCCGCACCTTCACCCCCGCCTGCGCGAGATCGTGCTCGCTGGGCTCGAGGCTGCGGCCTGATTCGTGCTCTGCTGTCGTGGTGCACTGCGTCGTGATCCGCTAAACTCTCGGCGCAGCGGCGGAAGACGGTCATCGTGCTCGGCATGGCGTGGATGGTTCGAGCCTCTGCGGGGGTGATGGTCGCGGCTGCGCTGGCTGCGGCTGCTGCCGCGCGCGATGCGTCTGTGCGCGTCGATCGGTCGGTGCTGGACAGTCTCGGGCCCCCTCCCCCAACGCCGCGGGCTCCCGGTGGGGCCCCGCGCGCCGGCGGGGTTCCGCTCGCACCCCAGGCGCTTACCCCGGAGCCTTTGGCGAGGCCGCAACCGCAGCGCCCAGCCCGCCGGGCGGTGCAGCACACTGCCCCGCCCGTGCCCCCGCCCCTGCCGCCCGAGGCACCAGACCCTTCACCGCCGAGCGCCGAAGCCGCCCCATCTTTGCCTCTGCCGCCGCCGCTCGCCGAACCGCTGGCCCGCCCGCCCGCCGCAGGGCAGGCCCCCCCCGTGACAGCCGCGCCGAGCCCCACGCCCTCTCCACTCCCTGCGCCCACCGCCGAGACGGCCGGCGCAGCACCCGCAACACCACCTCCCCCTCCGCCGCCCCAACCGGCCCGGCTCACCCGGGCGCCCGGCACCGTCGCGCCGCTTCGCCTTTTCTTCGCCGGCGACAGCCAGGACCTCACCCCCGCCATGCGCGCCGACCTCAAGGCCCTCGCCGCCTCGCTCCCGGAGGACGAAACCGTCCGCCTCACCATCAACGCCTATGCCGGCGGCGACCCGGCCTCTCCCTCCATCGCCCGCCGCCTTTCCCTCTCCCGCGCGCTTGCCGTTCGGTCAGCCCTGATCGAGGAGGGCGTGCGCGCGACCCGAATCGACGTCCGCGCGCTTGGCCTCGCTGCCGGCGACGGCCCGCCTGATCGTGTCGACGTCCTCATCGGAGGCTCCCGCTCGTGACGCGCCCCCGCCCTTTCCTGTTGCGCATGGCGGGGTTCCTCGCCGCCGTGGGCGCTCTCGCCGCCGTGCTGCACGCGCCACTCATTGATGCCTTCGCCGCCAACCCCGCCCTCAATGCGCTGATCCTCGGCGTGCTCGTCCTCGGCATCGCCTATACCGTGCGCCAGGTGCTCGCGCTCGATGCCGACGTGGAATGGCTCGAGGCCTTCCGACGCAACCGCCCCGGGCTCGCCGGGCTGCCGGCGCCCCGCTTGCTGGCCCCGATGGCAGCGATGCTGGCCGAGAAGCGCGAGCGCTTCACCCTCTCCGCCCTTGCCATGCGCAGCCTGTTGGATGGCATCCAAAGCCGGCTCGACGAGAGCCGAGAGCTGTCGCGCTACATGGTAGGATTGCTGATCTTCCTCGGCCTGCTCGGCACCTTCTGGGGGCTTCTGCTCACCATCACCTCGATCGGCGAGGTGATTGCGGGGATGAGCATCGGCACGGGCGATTTGCCGATGTTGTTCAACCAGCTGAAGTCGGGGCTGGAAGCGCCGCTGAAGGGCATGGGCACCGCTTTTTCCACCTCGCTCTTCGGCCTTGGCGCCGCCCTCGTGCTCGGCTTCCTCGATCTCACCGCAGGCCAGGCGCAGAACCGCTTTTTTAACGAGCTTGAGGAACTGCTCGCCACCCAGACGCGCCTCACCTCCGGCGCGCTTGGCGCTGAGGGCGAGGGCGGGGGTTCGGTGCCGCTCTATGTGCAGGCGCTCCTTGAACAGACGGCGGAAAATTTGGAAAGCCTGCAAAGCATTCTGGCGCGCGGCGAGGAGGGGCGGATCGCCGCCAACCAGGCGGTGCTTTCGCTCACCGAACGGCTTGGCCAGCTCACTGACCAGATGCGCGCCTCGCAGCAGCTGCTGCTCAAGGTGGCGGAGGGGCAGAGCGAGCTTCGCCCCGTGCTGGCGCGGCTCGCGGAGGCGCAGTCGGTCGGTGCGCTGGATGACGCCACGCGCGCACACATCCGCAATATCGAGGTCTATCTCGCCCGGCTTCTCGACGAGACGACGCAAGGGCGGGTGCAAAGCACGAACGAGATCCGCAGCGAAATCAAGCTGCTTGCCCGTACCATTGCGGCGCTCGCCGAGGAGCAGCCGCGGTGAGCGGCGGGCTCTGAGGCGCGGGCGGGAGGGGCGCGGTGCCGGCCGTGCAGTCGAGGCGAAGCCGGGGCGGGTTCGACCCCTGGCCAGGCTACGTGGACGCGCTGTCCACGCTGCTGATGGTCATCATTTTCGTCCTCCTTGTCTTCGTGCTCGCCCAGGCCTTCCTCTCCGCCGCGCTGTCCGGGCGCGACCAGGCGCTGGCAAGGCTCAACCGCCAGATCGCGGAACTCTCCGACATGCTGGCGCTGGAGCGCGGCACCTCGGAGGAGCTGCGCGCCTCCGTCGCCCGCCTGTCGGCCGACCTCCGTGCGGCCTCCGCCGCGCGCGACACTCTCGCCCGCCGGCTCGAAGCCGCGCTCGCTGAACGCGACCGGGCGGGAAGCGAACGCGATGCTCTGATGCGCGAGCGCGACCGGCTCGCTGGGCTTCTGGCCGATGCGCAGGGCCGGGCGGAGGTGGCGCTGAACCGGCTGACACGGCTCGAGGCGGAACTCGCCGAAGCGTTGACCCGGGCCGATCAGGCGCGGATCGAAGCCGATGCACGCGTCCGCGCCGAGGCCGAGACTGCACGCGCTCTCGCCGACGCCCGCCGGGCGCTCGAGGAGGAGCGGGCGGCGTTGGCGCGGCTGCGCGAGGAGGCGGCCGCGCTCGATCGCGAGGTGCAGGTCGGGCGGGAGACGATCGCTGCGCGCCTGTCCGAACTCGCCCGGCTTGGGGCCGAGGTGCAAGCCTTGGTCGCGTTGCGCGATCGGCTTGAAGCGGAGGTGGCGCGCGCCGCCGCGCGTGCGGTGAGCGAGGAGGAGCAGCGCCGCGCCGTGGAGGCGTTGCTCGCCGAAGAACGCCGCCTGGGCGAAACCGCTCGCGCCCAGGTCGCGCTCCTCAATCGGCAAATCGCGGAACTGCGCGCCCAGATTGCTCGCCTCGCCGCCGCCCTCGATGCCGCCGAGGAATCGGGCCGCGACAAGGACGCGCAGATCGCCAATCTCAGCCAGCGCCTCAACCTCGCGCTGGCCGCCCGGGTCGAAGAGCTGCAGCGCTATCGCAGCGAGTTCTACGGCAAAATGCGCGAGGTGCTGGGCAACCGCGCCGACATCCAGGTGGTGGGCGACCGCTTCGTGCTGCCCTCGGAGATCCTTTTCCCGCCCGGTTCGGCCGACCTCAACGCTGAAGGGGCGGAGCAGATCCGACGCATCGCCGGCGTCATCCGCGAGGTCGCGCGCGACATTCCGCCCGACGTGCCCTGGATTTTGCGCGTCGACGGCCATGCCGACCGCACGCCGATCGCGCCTGGCGGGCGCTTCGCCTCGAACTGGGAGCTTTCCGCCCAGCGCGCGATCACTGTGGTGCGCTTGCTTGCCTTGCTTGGCGTGCCAGAAAACCGGCTCGCTGCCACCGGTTTCGGCGAGTTCCAGCCGATCGACCCGCGCGACACGCCGGAGGCGCTGGCGCGCAACCGCCGCATCGAGTTCCGTCTGACCGACCGCTGAGGGCTTCTCAGCGCGCTGCGGCCAGCGCCGCCTCCTCGATCGCAACCGCGACCGCGACCGCCGCGCACCCCGCCTCGCCGTCCACCACCACCGGCGCCTCGCCGCGCACGGCGGCGACGAAGGCGGAGAGTTCGGCAGCGAGCGGATCGGCATCCTGCCAAGTATCGCTCTCCACCGTATCGTTCCGGGTCCGTGTCAGACGACGCGCGACGAGATCGACCACCACCGCGCCTTCCGCGTCGTACAGCCGCGCGACGCGCTCCACCCAAGGCGCAAGACGGGACGCGCTGAACTGCGCCACGCGCCCATTGGCGAAGGTCACGCGGGCAAGCGTGACGTCGAGGGTGGGCGAGCGGACCGCCCGTCCCGCCGCCTCCACCCGCACCGGCGCGGAGCCCGCCACCACCAGGGCGAGATCGATGTCGTGGATCATCAGGTCGAGCACGACCGAGACGTCCGTACCGCGCTGCCGGTACGGCCCGTGGCGCAGGAATTCCATGGCGAAGGCATCGCCGACGAAACGGCCAAGCAGCCTCTGCGCAGCCGAGAAGCGCTCGAGATGGCCGACTTGCAGCACCACCCCGGCGTGCTTGGCTGCCGCCACCAAGGCCTCTGCCTCGTCGACCCGGGCGGCAAGCGGCTTCTCCATCAAAAGGTGCCGCCGCGCAGCCAGCACGCGCAGGCCGAGTTCGTAATGGGCCCGTGTCGAGGCGGCGACGATCACCGCCTCCGCTTCGCCCAGCGCCTCCTCGAGCGAGGCGAAGGCGCGGCCGCCGGTTTCGGCAGCGAGACGTTCAGCCTTGGCGGGATCGCGATCGACAATGCCGACGAGATGCACGCGCGGATCGGCGGCGGCCTTCAACGCGTGGTAGCGGCCGAAGTGGCCGGCACCGACGACGGCGAGGCGCACGGGGGATGACATACGGGAGAATGCTCCTCAGTTGCGGTCGTTTCCGACCTTCCTTCCGACACCTTGGCGGTGCAGCCAAGAGGCGGCAAAGTGCCGCTTCGATATGGCGCCGGGCCATTCGGCCCAGTCTCCGGCGCCACAACACCGGACAGGGGCACGTTGGGGGGCGTCGATGCATGGCATGGTCGCGGCGTGGGTTCGCGCCAGGCGAAGCGAGCAGGTCGTCGTGTGGCTGTTGGGGGGAGCGTTCTTCGCCTCGGGGTTTGCCGCCCTCCTCTACCAGGTGGTGTGGCAGCGCATGCTGGGCCTGTTCGCGGGTTCGGACGCGGTCACTGCTGCCCTCGTCGTCGGCGCCTTTCTGCTCGGGCTCGGGCTCGGCTCCCTGGCCGCTGGTCTGTGCGCCGATCGGCTGGCGCCGCGCCGCGCCGCCTTCGCCTTCGCGCTGATCGAACTCGGCATCGGCGGTTTTGCTCTCCTCTCCCGCCCCTTCCTCTACGATCTGCTGGTGGAGGAACTCGGGCCGCTGATGACGAGCCGATGGCAGGTCTTCGCGGTTTGCTTCGCCGGGCTTCTCGTGCCGACCTTCCTGATGGGCCTGTCGCTTCCCGTGCTGGCCAAGGCGGTGGTGGCGCGCATCGAGCAGGCGGCGAACCGGATTGGGCTGCTTTACGGCATCAACACGCTCGGCGCGGCGGCCGGCACTCTGATTGGCGGCTTTTTCATCGTCGGCGTGATGGGCTTCGAGGGATCACTTCATTTTGGTTTCGTTTTGAACCTGCTCTCCGCCGCCGCCGCTCTGCTGACCCGCCCCTGCCTCTCACCCCACCGCGTGCCGGCGCCGCACGCTGAGCCCGCCACCCCCCGTGGCCAGCCCGGCGCCCTTGGGCTTCCCGCCTGGACCGTGCTCGTCTTCCTCTCCGGCTTCCTCATCGTTGCGCTCGAGATCCTGTGGGTGCGCGTGCTTGGCATCGCGGGCCAGGGCTCGGCCTATGCCTTCCCGCTCATTCTCGGCGTATTCCTGCTGGCGGATGGAGCGGGCCTGCTCTTCGGCGCGCGCTGGGTGGCGCGTGTGCGGGATCCGCGGCGCGCGTTCATCCTGCTTCAGGGCTTGGCTGCCCTCGTCGCCGCCCTCACCCTGCTCGGGCTGTGGCTGATCTATCCGTGGCAACCGTTCGCCGCGGCGATGGGCGTGGACGCGGTACGGATCAATGCCGCCTCTCTCGGCGTGCTTGCCCTGCTCGCCGCTTCCCTCGTCGGCCCCCCAGCCTTCCTGCTCGGCATGAGCTTCCCGCTGGTGCAGAAGGCGGTGCAGCGCGACCTCGCTTCGGTCGGGTTCCGGGTCGGCATCGTCCAACTCGGCAACATCATCGGCAACGCGGCAGGCTCCCTCGCCTCGGGCCTCGTCATGCTGCATCTGCTCGGCACCGCCGGCACCACGGTTGCGCTGATCCTGCTCGCCGGGCTGATGCAAATGTGGTGGACGTGGTTCTCCGCTTCGGAAAGCAGGCGCGACCGCCTGGCGGTTGCGCTCGCGGCGGCGCTTGCCGCGCTGGTCGTCGTCTTCCCCCGCAACGAGGCGTGGTGGAGCCGGATCCACGACGTCGACGAGGAGGGCGAAACGGGGCTCGTCGCCGAGGACCGCTCCGGCGTGGTGGTGCTCAGGCTGAAGAACGGCGAGGGGCCGATGTTCATCTCCGGCCACGCGCAGAGCCGCGTGCCGTTCCACCCGCATCACGTCTTCCTCGGCGCGATCGGACCCGCCATCCACCCGATGCCGAAGGAGGTGATGGTGATCGGGGTCGGCTCCGGCGGCACGCCCTACGCTGCCGGCTGGCGCCCCGAGACCAGCACCGTGCGCGCGATCGAGCTCGTGCAGCCCGTCTACGACGTCATTCGCGCCTATGCGGCTCTTGCGCCCAACAGCGCTGCCGCCTGGCTCGCGCGCGATGCGCGGTTCGAACTCATGGTCGGCGACGGGCGGCGGGAGATCTTCGTCTCCGGCCGGCGCTGGGACGTGATCGAGGCCGATGCCATCCTGCCCTACACCTCGCATTCGGGCATGCTCTACTCCGTCGAGTTCCTCCGCCAGGTGCAGGACAACCTGAACGAGGGCGGGATCTTCGTGCAATGGGCGCCGACCAAGCGGGTGGTGCAGTCCTTCATCTCGGTCTTCCCGCACGTCATCCTCTTGCGTCCGATCTCGGTCTTGATCGGCTCCACCCTGCCGATCCCGTGGGATCCCGACGAGGTGCTGGCGCGGCTCGACAGTGCGGACTTCCGCGCCTGGGCCGAGCGCGCCGGGGTGGATCCCCGCACGTTCGCGCAGCTGATCGCCGCCCCGGCGGTGGTCTGGGGGCCGGAGACGGTGCGCCGCGAAGGCGAGGTGAACACCGACCTCTTCCCTCGCGATGAATACTACCTCAACAATGCTGTGGAGTGGCCGCACGGCACGTGGCACTAACCGCGTCGCCGGTCGCGTCTTGGCCGTGCCGCGCGATCATGATGCCGCGCGGCCCTGAAGGGAGACGGAGACGAAGGATGGCGGAGGGGGCTTCGTGCCCGGGGCACGGGCAGTGATGCGCCGGATCGATCTCGGCGACGTGGTGGGGGGCCTCCTCCTCGTCGCCTTCGGCCTCTGGTTCGCCCTCTACGCTCTCGACCACTACGCCTACGGCACGGCGCGACGCATGGGGCCGGGATATTTTCCCACCTGGGTCGGCTTTCTGGTCGCGAGCCTCGGCGGCGTAATCGCCGTGTTCGGCTTCCTGCGCGCCGGCGACCAGATCTTCATCCAACTTCGCCCTCTGCTTGCCATCATCGCCGCGACCGGCGTCTTCGCGCTGATCGTGGAACGGTTCGGAGTCGTTCCGGCTGTGGTCGCCTTGGTGTTCACCGCCGCCCTCGGCGAAAGCCCCTATCGCCTGGTGCGCACCACGTTTCTCGCTCTCGGCCTCGCCGTGGTCGCCGTCGTGTTGTTCGGCTGGGGATTGGGCATACCCTTCCAGCCCTTCCGGTGGACCCCGTGAGCGACCTCCTGGCCAATCTGGCGATGGGCTTCTCCGTCGCCTTTTCGCTCAAGTCCCTGTTCTGGTGCTTCGTCGGCGTCTTCATGGGCACCTTCATCGGCGTGCTGCCGGGGATCGGTCCGCTCGCCACGATCTCCATGCTGCTCCCCGTCACCTTTCATCTCGATGCGACGAGCGCGATCATCATGCTCGCCGGCATCTATTACGGGGCGAACTATGGCGGCTCCACCGCCTCCATCCTGCTCAACCTTCCCGGCACACCGTCTTCCGCCGTCACCTGCCTCGACGGCTACCCGATGGCGAAACAGGGTCGCGCCGGTGTTGCGCTGATGGCGACCACGCTCGCTTCCTTCATCGGCTCCTCCATCGGCATCCTGCTCTTCAGCGGTTTTGCGCCTGCGCTTGCGGAAGTGGGGCTCAAGTTCGGACCGGCTGAATATTTCGCCATGATGCTGCTCGGGCTCGTCGCCGCCTCCACGGTCGCGACGGGGGCGCCGATCAAGGGGGTGGCGATGGTGGTGGTGGGTGTCGCCTTGGGCCTGGTGGGGACCGACGTTCAGACCGGCCAGCAGCGCTTCACCTTCGGCCTTCTGCCGCTCGCCGACGGCATCAACCTCGTCTCCCTCGCCATGGGGCTGTTCGGGATCGCAGAGGTGATCAATTCGGTGGGCAAGGTCGCGCAGCAGCAGAGCACCTACCGCTCGTCCGTCCTGCCTTGGACGCGGGATTTCTGGCGCGCGATGGACCCTGGGCGCGAGGACTGGCGCCGCATCCCCGGTGCCTCGGTGCGCGGTTCCGCCATCGGGTCCTTCTTCGGCGCTCTGCCGGGCACGGGCCCCACCATCTCGGCCTTCCTCTCCTACGCT
>CALBEG010000123.1 GCA_937927455.1 uncultured Elioraea sp.
GCGCTTGAGCGCGGCGTGCTCGACGGCACTGAGTTCTCCTTGCCCACGGTCGACGAACAACTCGGCTTCCATCGGGTGGCGCGCTTCCTCCACCTGCCAGGCTTCCACCAGCCGACGACGAACCAGTTCCTCTATGTCAACAAGCGGGTCTGGGATGGGCTGCAGCCAGCGACTCGCGCGATGATCGAGACCGCCTGCCAGGCGGGTGTGGCTTACGCCATGGCGCGCGCTGAGGCGCTGCAAGGTGCTGCGCTGAACCGCTTTCGCGAGCAGGGAATCACGGTGTCGCAGCTGCCGCGCGACGTGCTGCAGCGCCTGCAGGCGGCGACCAAGGAGGTGCTGGAGGAGCAGGCGGCGCGCGATGCCGATTTCCGTGAGGTGCTGGAAAGTATGCGCCGCTTCCAGGCAGAGCACGCACCCTGGAAGCAGCTTGGCTATTTGCCGCGCGACTGGCCGTTGACGCGCTGAGGCGCTAACGGCTCAGCGGCACCGGCGGCCGACGCCGTGAGCAAGCCGATCGCTGGCTCTCCCGGCGGGGCGGCGAAAGGCCACCTCGCTGGCCTGCCGCCTTGTCCGCCCGCCGATGCGATCGAGCGGGTCGTACACTGGGTTGGGATCGTCTTCGCCTTCGTCTGGCTCTTGCTCGTCCTCGTCACCGTCACCGCCGTTCTCGAGCGCTACGCCCCGCCGGTGACGGCGGCGATGGCGGCGATCTTCGGCCGCAACCCGGGCACGGCTTTGAGCGAACTCCAGTGGCACCTCTACGCCGCCGGCTTCCTGGTTGGGCTCTCCTTCGCCATGGTGCGCGGCGCGCATGTGCGGGTGGATGTGCTGGCGGAGAGGCTCCCGTTGCGCGCCCGTGCCTGGATCGAACTCTTGGGCACGCTGCTCTTCCTCACCCCCTTCATCGTCTTCGTCCTCCTCTACGCCGTGCCGTTCGTCGAGCGCTCATGGCGGCTGAACGAGGTGTCGCCCTCTCCTGGCGGACTGGGCGCGCGCTGGCTGATCAAGTCGTTCCTCCTGATCGGCTTCGGCCTTCTCGGCCTCGCCGCGCTTGCCCGTCTCATCCGACTGGCCGACTTCCTCTTACGCCGTCGCCCCGCCTGACCTGTTCCGGAACCGCCAGCCATGCTCGAGACCTACGAGATCCTCGTCATCGGGCTGATGGCGAGTTTCATGCTGCTTATCTTCACGGGCTACCCGATCGCCTGGGTGCTGGCAGGGGTGTCGTTCTGGTTCGTCGTCCTCGCGCTCTGGGGGGCGGAGGCGATGGAGTGGGACACGTTCATGCTGGATCGCTGGATCCGCTTCGGGGTGATCGTCGATCGCATCTGGTCACAAATGCAAAACAACGTTTTGGTCGCCTTGCCCAACTTTATCTTCATGGGGCTGATGCTTGAGAAGTCCGGCGTCGCTGAGCGGCTGATGCAGGCTTTCACGCGGCTGTTCGGGTCGTTGCAGGGCGGGCTTGCGCTTGCGGTCTGCGCAATCGGCATCCTGCTCGCCGCCTCGACGGGCATCGTCGGCGCCTCGGTCGTTCTGCTCGCCACGCTGTCGATGCCGCTGATGCTCGCCTATGGCTACTCGAGGCGGCTCGCCTCCGGCGTGGTCGCGGCCTCCGGAACCTTGGGCATCCTCATTCCGCCTTCGATCATGCTGGTGATCATGGCCGACCAACTGTCGATGCCGGTCGGCGACCTGTTCATGGGCGCGCTGGTTCCCGGCGTTCTGCTCGGCCTCTTTTACATTCTGTTCGTCGTCGCCATTGCCAGCCTGCGGCCAGGCCTTGCACCGCCGCCACCGAACGCGCCGCGCGTCGATGCGCGGCTGATCTTTGAGGCGCTCGCCGCTCTCGCCCCGCCGGCAGCGTTGATCCTCGCTGTGCTCGGCTCGATCTTCTTCGGCATCGCCACAGCGACCGAAGCCTCAGGCGTAGGGGCCTTGGGCGCGATGCTGCTTGCCGCCGCCAACCGCCGCCTGCGACCGACGGTGGTAAAACATGTGTGCGTGGAGACAGCCGCGACGACCGCCTTCATCATGGCGATCTTCATCGGCGCCTCGGCCTTCGCCCTCGTCATGCGCTCACTTGGTGGGGACGAGTTCATCGCGCGCGTGTTGAACAGCCTGCCCTTCGGCCCCGAGGGCATCGTGCTCTTCGTGCTCGGGGTCGCCTTCCTCGCCGGCTTTTTCCTCGATTGGCTGGAGATCAGCCTGATCTTCCTCCCCCTCGTCGCCCCAGTGGTGCGCGGCTTGGGCTTCGACCCGGTGTGGTTTGTCGTCGTCTTCGCGGTGATGCTGCAAACGTCCTTTCTCACCCCTCCGGTCGGCTTCTCGCTCTTCTATCTCAAAGGGGTTGCGCCGCCGCAGGTGTCGACGAAGGACATCTACCTTGGCGTCGTTCCCTTCGTCGCCATCCAGCTTCTGGTCGTCTTCATAATCTTCGAGTTTCCCGATCTCGTGCTCTGGTTGCCGCGCGAGGTGTACGGACGCTGAGCCGGCGGAGGGTGGATCGTCAGCCTGCCCACACCTCCTCGTAGAGGGCGATGATCTCCTCCTTCGTCGGCACGCGCGGGTTGTTGCCGGGGCTGCCCGAGGCGAGGGCCTGTTCGGCCATCGTCGGCAGCAGGGCGCGCCAGGCCGCCTCATCGAGCCCGTGAGTCTTCGGCGACGGCACGGCGAGGTCGCGATTGAGTGCCTCGAGTTCGGCGACCAGCTTGCGTGAGGCCACCTCGTCGGTGTCGTCCTCGTGCGCCACCCCCATGGCGCGCGCAGCCTCGGCGTAGCGGGGCAGGGCGGCGGGCAGGGAGAAGCGCGTCACCGCTGGCAGCAGCATGGCGTTGGAGAGACCGTGCGCGACGTGGAAATGGGCGCCGATGGGGCGGCTCATGCCGTGCACGAGGGCGACCGAGGCGTTGGAAAAGGCGAGCCCGGCGAGGGTGGCGCCGAGCATCATCGCCTCGCGTGCCAGCGCGTTGCGCGGTTCGGCATAGGCGGTGCGCAGGTTGCGCGCGATCAGCGCCATCGCGCGCAACGCATAGGTGTCCGAGACCGGGTTGGCGCGGCGCGACACGTAGGCCTCGAGAGCGTGGGTAAGGCTGTCGATGCCGGTGTCGGCCGTGGTGCGCCGGGGCACGGTGAAGGTCAGTTGATAATCGACGATCGCGGCGGCCGGCAGGGCGGCAAGCCCCGCGATCAGCATCTTCTCATTCCGTTCCGTATCCGTGATGACGGTGAAGCGCGTCACCTCGCTCCCCGTCCCCGCGGTGGTGGGGATGGCGATGATCGGCAGCGCCTCGAGGTCGGCCGAGTGGGGAACCTTCCAATCCCGCATCTTGCCTCCGCCAGCGGCGAGGATGGCGATCGCTTTCGCGGTATCGAGCGAGGAGCCGCCGCCGAAGCCGATCAGGCAGTCGATGTCGCCTGCAGCGCGCAGCGCCGACACCCCGGCCTCCACCACCGTGTCGGTCGGGTCGGGCACGGTGTCGCTGAACAGAGGCGGGTTGATCCCGGCCTCGGCGAGCGGGTCGAGCAGACGCCGCACCAGGCCCGAGGAGACCATGAACGGGTCGGTCACGACCATGGGGCGGGCGAGATGGAGCGTGTTCAGGAGATCGGCGACGCGCGACACCGCTCCGCCGCCCACCAGCATCACTCTCGGCGAGACGATCGACGCCACCATAGCGTTTCCTCCGCAGGCGCCATTGTTGAAGAAGCGTGAAGCTAGCGCGCGCTTCACCCGGCGTTAACCAGCGCCGGTCGATGCTTCC
>CALBEG010000124.1 GCA_937927455.1 uncultured Elioraea sp.
ACGTCCTCCGCTGCCCGCGCGACATCCGGGCCGAGCGCGAGCACCCGTGCCTTGGTCAGCCGCACAGTGGGGCCGGAGATGGAGAGGGCGGCGACAGGCGCGCCGGTCTCGTCGCGGATGGCGGCGGCGACACAGCGCATGCCCTCGAACCGTTCCTCGTCGTCGATGGCGAAGCCGCGCGCGCGCGTCTTGATCAGGTCGCGCAGAAGGGCGGTGCGGTCGGCGAGTGTGCGGTCGGTGAAGCGCTCAAGGGGGAGGGCGGCGAAACGCCGTTTCAAGGCTTCGTCGTCGAGGGCAGCAAGCAGAGCCTTGCCGGCGCCGGAGGCGTGGTAGGGGCTTCGCGTGCCGGGACGGAAGAAGGCGCGGATCGGGGCGTGGGTTTCCACCTGCGCGACGAACAGCACGGTGTCTGGTTCGGGCAGCGCGAGGTTGGCGGTCTCTCCGGTTGCGGCGACCAGTGCCTGCAGGGCGGGTCGTGCGCGTTCGGCCACCTTGCGCCGGGCGAGGAAGGTCGAGCCGATGCGAAAAGCTTCCGCCCCGATGTGCCAGGTCTGCCCGGGTTCTTCGAACTCGACGAGGCCGTGGTGTTGCAGCGTGGTGAGGATCCGGTGTGTGGAGGAGGGGGGAAGCCCTGCTGCTTCGGCCGCCGCAGTGAGGCTGAGGCCGGGCCGTTCGGCGAGCAGGCGAAGCACGGCGACTGCGCGATCCAGGGTGACGAGCGGGGCCTCGGTGGGTGTGGTGGCGAGGCGGGGTCGTCCGCGTGGGCGTCTTTGCATCGTCATCGCGCGGGCTTCTTGGCATCGCCGCGCGCGCTGGTGAAGCGGAACATTTTTTCGAGAAGCAGCGGAAAATGCTGCCGGAAAATTTCAGTGCACTGAAAACAAACGTCTTTCCGATGCCCTTGAGGCATACGAAAAAATATTCCGGAAAAATTGCGCCCAGGCCGCGGTTGAGGCAAGAGAGCGGAGAGGGAAGGAAGAGGAGACCGTCCGATGCCGAAGATGCGCGCCGTGGATGCCGCCGTGCTGGTGCTGGAACGCGAGGGGGTCGAGTGCGCTTTCGGCGTGCCCGGTGCAGCGATCAACCCGCTCTACTCCGCGCTGCGCGCGCGCGGCACCATTCGCCACATCCTCGCCCGCCACGTCGAGGGCGCCTCGCACATGGCGGATGGCTACACCCGCGCCAAGCCGGGCAAGATCGGGCTCTGCCTCGGCACCTCGGGCCCGGCGGGGACGGATATGATCACTGGCCTCTACACTGCGCAGGCCGACTCCCTGCCAATCCTCTGCCTCACCGGCCAAGCACCGCGCGCCAAGCTGCACAAAGAGGATTTCCAGGCGGTCGACATCGAATCGATCGCCAAGCCGGTGACCAAGTGGGCAGTGACGGTGCGCGAACCCGCACTCGTGCCGCGCGCCTTGCAGCAGGCCTTCCATCTGATGCGATCGGGCAGGCCGGGTCCGGTGCTCATCGACCTCCCGCTCGATGTGCAGCTGGGCGAGATCACGTTCGACATCGCGACCTACGAACCGCTCCCTGTCTACAAGCCCGCCGCCACGCGCACGCAGATCGAGGCGGCGATGGACTTGCTTGAGCAAGGTGAAAGGCCGCTGATCGTCGCCGGTGGCGGCATCATCAACGCCGATGCCGCCGACCTGCTCGTTCGTTTCGCCGAACTGACGGGGATCCCCGTCATCCCGACCCTGATGGGCTGGGGCGCGATCCCCGACGACCATCCGCTGATGGCCGGCATGGTCGGGCTGCAGACCTCACACCGTTATGGCAACGCCACGTTCCTCCGTTCCGACATGGTGCTCGGCATCGGCAACCGCTGGGCCAATCGCCATACCGGCTCGATCGAGGTCTACACCAAAGGGCGGCGCTTCATCCATGTCGATATCGAACCGACCCAGATCGGCCGCGTCTTTTGCCCCGATCTGGGCATCGTCTCCGACGCCAAGGCCGCTCTCGCGCTGTTCGTCGAGGTGGCGGAGGAACGCAAGCGTGCGGGGCGTCTGCCCGATCGGTCGGCGTGGGCGGCAGAGTGCCTACACCGCAAGCGGGTGATGCAGCGCAGGAGCCATTACGACGACATCCCGCTCAAGCCGCAGCGCGTGTTCCAGGAGATGGTGGAACATTTCGGGGACGATACCACCTACGTCACCACCATCGGCAACGGCCAGATCCAGGGTGCCCAGTTCCTCAAGGTGTTCCGCCCCCGCCACTGGATCAACTGCGGCCAGGCCGGGCCCTTGGGCTGGACGCTGCCCGCCGCCTTGGGGGTGCGCGCGGCAGACCCCGATCGGCGCATCGTCGGCCTCTCTGGCGACTACGACTTCCAGTTCCTGATCGAGGAGCTCGCGGTGGGCGCGCAACACCGCCTGCCCTACGTGCATGTGGTGCTGAACAATGCCTACCTTGGCCTCATTCGCCAGGCGCAACGCAACTTCAAGATGGACTTCGAAGTGAGCCTCGCTTTCGAGAACATCAACATGAAGGACGGGGCGGGGCCTGTGGGCTACGGAGTCGATCACGTCGCGGTGGCGGAAGGGTTGGGCTGCAAGGCGATCCGGGTGGAGAGCCCGAACGCGATCCGCGGCGCGCTGGCCGAAGCGGAACGCCTCGCCGCCGAACACCAGGTGCCGGTGGTGGTCGAGTTCGTCGTCGAACGTCAGACCAACGTCGCCATGGGCACCGAGATCGACACCATCAACGAGTTCGACGACACGCTGTGCCTTGACCCGAGCCTGTCCAAGGAAAATGGCTGGATCCCGGCACCGGAAGCGATCGAAGCGACGCGCCAGGAGGTGCTGGCGACGGTGGGGTGAGCCCGGACGCTCATCCGGTCGATGCGGGGCGCGGCGCGGGGCCGAAACGGTTCTCCCCAGCCGTGCCGCGTGTGAGCCCGATCACGATCAGCGCGATCAGCCCGATCACGGGCAGGAGCAGAAGCAGCGCCCACCAGCCGGAACGATCCGCATCGTGCAGGCGACGGACAACGACCGCGAGCCACGGCACCAGCAGGGCGAGGGAGACCACGAGCTGCAGCAGGGGCGAGCCGAGCGCTGCATCGATCACGTTGGCTGCGATCCAAACGAGCAGCACGAACAGAACGAACCACCAGAACTCATCCCTCGAAGCCCTGCCTGTGAACGTGTTGTAGCGCTCGATCAGAGCCCGTTGGACTGCGGCAACAAACCCCATCACACTCTCCTCTTGCGGTGGCCAGTCACGCCGAGAGCGGCGTTGCGGGCGGTCTGCGCAGCAAACATGCACGAGAATCTCAGCGCCGCCCGAACAGCCGTTCGAGGTCGGCGGCTTCGAGGCGGATCCAGGTCGGGCGGCCGTGGCTGCAGGTGCCGGCGTTGGGCGTGGCCTCAAGCGCGCGCAGAAGAGCGTTCATCTCGGCTTCGCTCAGCCGACGCCCCGCCCGGATCGAGCCGTGGCAGGCCATGCGCGCGAGCACCGCATCGAGCCGCGATTCGATCGCCCGGCTCTCCCCGCTTTCCACCAGCTCCTCGGCGAGATCGCGCACCAGGGCGGCCGCATCGCAGCCCGTAAGAGGGGCCGGCACCGCCCGCACCAAAACCGCCCCGCCGAACGGTTCGACGACAAGACCAAGGCGGGCCAGCGTCCCGGCGCGCGCCAGCACCACCTCGGCCCGAGCGGGCGAGAGCTCCACCACCGCGGGGATGAGCAACGCCTGCTTCGCCACCCCTGCCTCCGTCGCCAGGGAGCGTTTCAGCGCCTCGTGGCGGATCCGTTCCGCAGCGGCGTGTTGATCGACCAGGATCAGCGCCCCGTCCGCCGTCTCGGCGAGGATCCAGGTGCCGAGAAGCTGGGCCCGCGCTGCACCGAGCGGATGGTCGGCCAAGCCAGGGACGGGCGCCGGGGCGGGGCGTGCCGCCGGCGGGGCAGAGAGAGGAAGGGCGGGCGCCTCGGCCAAAGCCGGGGCAGAGCCGCGCGGAGAAGCGAAGCGGAAGGAAGGCGGGTGCCGTGGCACCGGTGCCACCAGTCGGCCTGCATTGAGCGCCTCGCGCACAGCGGAAATCACGAAGCCCCGCACCGCCTCAGCATCGCGGAAACGCACCTCGGCCTTGGCCGGATGCACGTTCACGTCCACCGCTTCCGCCGGCACGTCGAGAGCGAGCAGAGCAACCGGATGACGCCCGACCGCGATCGCATCGCCATAGGCGACGCGAAGGGCGGTGCGCAGCAGACGGTCCGTCACCGGCCGGCGGTTCACCGCCAGATGCTGGTCGGCCTGCGTCGCCCGCGTCAGGCTCGGCGGGCCCACCCACCCGGCAAGCCGAAGCTTGCCGCGTTCGGCGGCAAGAGCAACCGCATGGCGTGCCATCTCCTCGCCGAGCAGGTCCGTCATCCGGCGGAACGGATCGCCGGCTGCGAGAGCAAGCACCTCGCGCCCATCCACCGTGATGCGAAAGGCGACCTCTGGGTGCACGAGGGCAAGGCGTCGGGTGGCGGCGAGTGCAGCCTCCGTCTCTGCACGCGGGCTCCTGAGGAACTTCAGCCGGGCGGGGGTGCAGAAAAAAAGATCGCGCACAACCACTCGCGTGCCGAACCCTGCGGCGGCCGGGCGAACGGATCCCTTCACCCCTGCTTCGACCGTGATCTCCGCCCCCTCCGCTGCGTTGCGGGGGCGGGAGACGAGGGAGAGCCGCGCCACCGCCCCGATCGACGGCAGAGCCTCGCCGCGAAAGCCCAAGGTGGCGATCTCAACCAGCCGCTCATCGGCGAGCTTGGAGGTGGCGTGGCGTTCGACGGCAAGAGGCAGGTCCTCCGCCGCGATGCCGACCCCATCGTCCTCGACCGCGATCCGCTCCACCCCCCCGCCATCCAGCGCCACCGCGATCCGCCGCGCCCCAGCATCGAGAGCGTTCTCGACCAGCTCCTTCACCACCGAGGCGGGGCGTTCCACCACCTCGCCGGCGGCGATGCGGTCGGCGACCGCGGACGGCAGGAGACGGATCGCCCCCATCAGCCGAGCTTAGCGAGAAGGCGCACCGCCCCGGCCGAAGCGGGGTCGAGCCCGGCCGGGTCGCCGGTGGCCAGCGCCCGCTCGAGAGGCTGAGCGAGACGCTTGCCGAGTTCCACCCCCCACTGGTCGAAGGCATTGATGCGCCACAAGGCCGCCTGCAGCGCCACCTTGTGCTCGTAGAGGGCAAGAAGCGCGCCGAGGTGGAAAGGGTCAAGCCTCGGCAGGTGGAGGAAAAGAGATGGGCGGTCGCCGGGGAAGGTGCGGTGGGGGGCAAGCCCCGGGTCTTCGCCCTTGGCTTCGCCGTCCGCCCGCGCCTCGGCCTCGCTTCGTCCGAGCGCCAGCGCGGCTCCTTGCGCCAAAGCGTTGGCGAGCAGGAGGCGGTGGTTCTCGGCCAAGTTGTGGTCGGGGCGGGCGATGAGGACGATGTCGGCGGGAATGATGTCCGTTCCCTGATGCATCAGCTGCAGGAAAGAGTGCTGCGCGTTCGTTCCCGGTTCGCCGAACACCACTGGCGCAGTGGGGAACGAGACCGGCCGGCCCGCCTGATCCACCCGCTTGCCGTTCGATTCCATCTCGAGCTGCTGCAGCCAGGCGGGCAGCCGGGCAAGACGGGAATCGTAAGGCAGGCACGCATAAGCACGGTGGCCACAGAAGCTTGCGTGCCAGGTGTGGGTCAGTGCGAAGAGCAAAGGCAGATTGCGCCGTGGCCGGGCGGTCACGGCGTGGGTGTCCATGGCCTGAGCCCCAGCGAGAAGCCCAGTGAAACTGTCCCAGCCGCGGGCAAGCGCGATCGCGGCGCCGATGGTGGACCAGAGGGAATAGCGGCCGCCGACCCATTCTCCGAAGGTGAAGATGCGGTCGGGGGCGATGCCGAAGGCCTCCGCCGCCACCCCGTTGGCGGTAAGCGCGGCGAGGTGGCGGCCTACCCCCTCCTCGCCGATGGCGGCGGCCAGCCAGGCGCGGACAACCCGCGCATTCACCATCGTCTCCTGCGTGGTGAAGGATTTCGAGGCGATGAGCACGAGGGTGCGGGCGGGATCGAGCCCGGCAAGGGTGGCGGCGAGCCCATGCCCGTCGACATTGCCGACAAAGTGGGCGGCAAGGCGCGGGCGCACGGCAGCCAGCGCCTCGGTCGCCATCGCCGGGCCGAGATCCGACCCGCCGATGCCGAGGTTCAGCACGGAGGCAAAAGGCACGCCCGAGGCAGTGGCGATCGTGCCGTCGTGCACGCCCATGACGAAAGCGCGCAGCCTCGTTCGCTCGCGCTCGACCAACGCAGAGGCGTCCTGCCAGCCGTCGGGGGTTTCGGCGCGAATCCCGACCCCGTCAGGGGCGCGAGCTGCAGTATGCAAGGCAGCACGGCGTTCCGTCGCGTTCACCATCTGCCCCCGCATCTGGCGCTTCAGAGCGCCGACCAGGTCGGCCGCTTCGGCAAGGGCAAGGAGGTCCGCAAGCAAGGCTTCATCGAGGGAAGTGCGCGAAAGATCGAGCACCAGCCCAGCGCCGGAAGCGGAGAAACGGGGAAAACGGTTGGCGTCGCAGCGGAGCTTCTCCCGCACGCTGCGCGCGGCAGGGTCGGCGGCGCGGGCGGCAAGCCGCGCCCACACCTCAGCACAGGCGGTGGAGGGCGGGGGGGCGGAGTCGGGCATCGGCGCGAGTGTCGCACGAGCCGCAGCTCAGTGGGGAGGGGAGGTCTGCGGGCGCGAGGGCGTCGCTGTCGCCGGGCGGCGTTCGGACCAGGCACCGTCCGTGCGGGGCGAGGTCGTGCCAAAGGGCCTGGCGAGGCGTCCGCTGCGGACAAGGGCAAGCAGACTCGAGACGCGACAGGTCGCGCACGCGTCTCTTGTGCCGCTGCGACGGCGCCGTCACGCGGCGACCATTCGGCTCGTCGCTGGGCTGGGATGCCGCTAGCCTTGCGTGCCCGAGCCCTTGCCAACCCGCATCTGCCCCGATCCTTCGCCCCGATGCCCAAGCCTGCCACACGCTTCGTCTGCACCGCCTGCGGTGCGGCTTTTGCCAAATGGGCCGGGCAGTGCGGCGCCTGCGGAGCATGGAACACGCTGACCGAAGAGGTCGCTCCCCGAGCGGGCCCGCTGGCGAGCGGGGCGGTGGTGGGCGGCCAAGCCGTGCCGCTCGTTCCGCTGCAGGGCGAAAGCGAAGCCCAGCCACGGCTCGCCTCGCGCATCGCCGAGCTCGACCGCGTTCTGGGGGGCGGCTTCGTTCAGGGTTCTGCCGTTCTGGTGGGGGGCGACCCTGGAATCGGCAAATCGACCTTGCTCTTGCAGGCGGCAGCGGCACTGGCCCGGGCGGGCAGGCGCGTGCTTTACCTCTCCGGCGAGGAATCCGTCTCGCAGATCCGGCTCCGTGCGGCGCGGCTCGGCCTCGCCGAAGCTCCCGTCGCGGTCGCGTCCGTCTCCGCGCTGCGGGATCTGCTCGCCACGCTCGCGACCGGTCCACGGCCCGATCTCGCCATCGTCGACTCCATCCAGACCGTCTGGCTGGAGGAGGCGGGGGCGGCGCCTGGCACGGTGGCGCAGGTGCGGTCCGCGGCGGCGGAACTCATCCGTGCTGCCAAGGCGCGAGACTTCGCCCTCGTGCTGGTCGGGCACGTGACGAAGGAAGGGGCGCTTGCTGGCCCTCGCGTGCTCGAGCACCTGGTCGATGCCGTCCTCTATCTCGAGGGCGATCGTGGCCACGTCTTCCGCATCCTGCGCGGGGTGAAAAACCGGTTCGGCGCGACAGACGAGATCGGCGTGTTCGAGATGACGGCACGGGGCCTCGCTGAGGTTGCCAACCCCTCCGCCCTGTTCCTCGCCGAGAGGCGGGGCAATGTCTCGGGGTCGGCGGTGTTCGCCGGGGTGGAGGGAACGCGCCCGGTGCTGGTCGAGATCCAGGCGCTGGTGTCGCGACGCGCGGGCGAGGGCCCGGCGCGGCGCGCCGTGGTTGGGTGGGACCAGGGGCGGCTCTCGCTGCTGCTGGCCGTGCTGGAGGCGCGCTGCGGGGTGTCGTTCGGCGATCGCGACGTGTTCCTCAACGTCGCCGGCGGGCTTAAGGTCGGCGAACCGGCGGCGGACCTCGCTGTGGCGGCTGCCCTTCTGTCCGCTCTGGTCGATCGCCCGACCGATGCCGACTGCGTGTTCTTCGGCGAGGTTGGGCTCTCTGGCGAGGTACGCATGGTGGGCCAGGCCGAGGCGCGGCTGAAGGAAGCAGCGAAGCTCGGTTTCGCCACTGCGTGCCTGCCGAAGAGGGTGGTGGGTCGCGGCCGGGCGCTTGCCGTGCCCGAGGGCTTGCGCCTGTGGGAGGTCGGGCATCTCGCCGACCTGGTGGCCTCCCTTGCGTCTTCCGACCGACGGGCGGGCCGGGAGGGGGCGCACCCGCGCGCGGAGCGATCCACCTGAGACGACCGCTCAGCCGCCGCCGGCGGACGGGGTGATGCCCTCGACGCCCTGCTTTTCCCCGGCGCCGCCGTGGCGTATCCCGCCGCCATGCCCTGGTTCGACATCGCTGTCCTGCTCGTGCTCGGCGTTTCGGGCCTGCTTGCGCTGCTTCGTGGCTTCGTGCGCGAGACCCTCGCCATCGCCGCCTGGGTGGGGGCTGCCGCCGCCGGCCTGGTCGGCTACCCCGTTCTTGCGCCCCATCTCGTCGGCCTCGGCGGGCTTATCGAGCCGGGATTGGTCGCCAACGGGCTCGCCGGGGGTGCGATCTTCCTCGTCTCGTTGATCCTGCTGTCGTTGATTGCGGGCAGTCTCTCCGACCTCGTGCAGGGCTCTCGGCTCGGCGCGATCGACCGCCTGCTCGGCCTCGCCTTCGGCCTCGTGCGGGGTGCGGCGATCCTCTGTTTCGCCTATATTGCAGCAGCGTGGCTGGCGCCGCCCGACCGCTGGCCGGACTGGGCGGCAAATGCCCGCACCCGCCCAGCCCTTGAGGCCGGGGGGAGGTGGATTGTTCGTCAGTTGCCGGAGGGTCTGTTGCCTCTGCCGCCCCCAGCCCAGCCCGCCCGAGCCCGCCCTGCCGGCCGGGCGAACTGAGCCGCAGGGCAGGGCGCGGGATGAAGCCGGGAGGGGGCGGGCCAAAGGGTCGCGAGGGGGACGCCGTGGTCGAACGCGACGAGGACCATTTGCGCGAGGAATGCGGCGTGTTCGGCGTCTGGAACGCAGCGGACGCCGCCGCCTTGACTGCGCTCGGCCTGCATGCCCTGCAGCATCGCGGCCAGGAGGCGGCCGGCATCGTCTCCTACGACGGGGCGCATTTCCACAGCCACAAGGCGTTGGGACTGGTCGGCGACATTTTCTCCGACGCCCGCGTGATGGCCCGGCTGCCCGGCCGTGCTGCCATCGGCCATGTGCGTTACGCCACCACTGGAGATACGGTGCTGCGCAACGTGCAGCCGCTCTACGCCGACTTCGAGTTCGGCGGCCTCGCTGTCGGCCACAACGGCAACCTGACGAATGCGCATGCGCTGCGCCGCGCTCTCGTGCGGCGTGGCTGTCTGTTCCAATCCACCACCGATTCTGAGGTCTTCGTCCATCTGATCGCGATCAGCCTCTACGGCACGGTGGTCGATCGGCTGATCGATGCGCTGAAGCAGGTTCAGGGGGCCTATTCGCTCGTCGCGCTCACCAACGACTCCCTGATCGGTGCGCGCGACCCGTTCGGTGTGCGTCCGCTGATCCTCGGCCGGCTACCGCAGAAGGACGGGGCCTGGGTGGTCGCCTCCGAGACCTGCGCGCTCGACATTGTCGGCGCCCAATTCGTGCGCGACATCGAGCCGGGCGAGATTGTGGTGGTCGAGCAGGCTGGTATCCGCTCAATCAAGCCCTGGGCGAAGCAGGCGCGGCGCTTTTGCATCTTCGAGCACATTTACTTCGCGCGCCCCGATTCGATCGTGGAAGGCACGCCGGTCTATGCGGTGCGCAAGCGGATTGGAGCGGAGCTTGCGCGTGAGGCGCCCGTGGCGGCCGATATTGTGGTTCCGGTGCCAGATTCGGGTGTTCCCGCCGCCATGGGCTTTGCCCAGGAAGCAGCGCTTCCCTTCGAGTTCGGCATTATCCGCAACCACTATGTCGGCCGCACCTTCATTGAACCGACCGACCAGATCCGCCACCTCGGCGTGAAGCTCAAGCACAGCGCCAACCGCGCCCTGCTGGAGGGCAGGCGCGTGGTGCTGGTGGACGATTCGATCGTGCGCGGCACCACTTCGCGCAAAATCGTCGAAATGGTGCGCGCGGCAGGGGCGCGCGAGGTGCACATGCGCGTCTCCTCGCCGCCGACCATGCACTCGTGCTTCTACGGGATCGACACGCCGGAGCGCGAGGAACTGCTCGCCGCCCGCCACGACGTCGCCGCCATGGCGCGCATCATCGGCGCGGACAGTCTCGCCTTCATTTCCATCGACGGGCTCTATCGCGCCGTGTCCGGCGACGCGCGCAACCCTCGCCAGCCCGCCTTTTGCGATGCCTGCTTCACGGGCGACTATCCGATCCCGCTGACCGATCAGGCCGACCAGGCGAACGACCGCCAGCTCTCGCTGCTTGCGGAAAGGCCATGAGCGGCCTGTCGCCGCCTGCCACCGGAGAGGGGCCGCTCTCCGGCCGTGTCGCCCTTGTCACCGGGGCGGGGCGTGGCATCGGTCGGGCGGTCGCGATCGCGCTCGCGCGTGCTGGCGCCCATGTTGTCGCGCTTTCCCGCACCCAAGGCGCTCTTGAGGAGACGGATGATCTGATCCGCACGGCGACTGGGCGCGCCGCCACACTGCTCGTCCTCGATGTGCGCGAGGGCGAGGCGATCGATCTGATCGGGCCCAACCTTGCTGCCCGCTTCGGCCGTCTCGACGTGCTGGTCGGGGCCGCCGCCGTGCTCGGCCGGCTCGGTCCTCTCACCCACCTTCCCGATCACGCGTGGAGCGAGCTTTGGGCGGTGAATGTGACGGCGAACTGGCGGCTGATGCGTTCGACCGAGCCGCTTCTGCGCGCTTCGGACGCCGGGCGGGCGGTGTTCCTCACGGACTCCGTCGCTGCCGCGGCGTGCGCCTATTGGGGACCATATGGCGCGACGAAGGCGGCGCTCGAACACCTTGTCCGCGCGTGGGCGGCGGAGCTCGCCATCACGCCGGTGCGGGCGAACCTGGTCGACCCGGGCCCGGTCGCCACCCGACTGCGCGCCGCTGCCTTTCCGGGTGAAAACGCGGCCCGCCTTCCCAAGCCCGAGGATGTGGCCCCTGCGATTGTCTCTCTCTGCCTGCCAGAGGAGACGCGATCGGGACAGGTGATCGCTCTCTCGCCTGCTACCCGCGCTGCGGCGTGACCGCCTCTGTACCCTGCTTGCGGCGGCGCAATGCTTCGATTATCGTTGAACTATGGAAGAGAGAGCCGCCGCCGCGCAGCTCGCCGCCCTTGCCCATCCGACGCGGGTGGCGCTGGTGCGGCTGCTCGCCGCGCACGCCCCCTCGGGCTTGCCGGCCGGCGCGATCGCTGCCGAACTCGGGGTGGCGCCCTCCAGCCTTTCGTTCCACTTGCGCGAGCTTGAAGCGGCACGCTTGATTCGCCCGGCCCGCGCGGGGCGGAACATCCTCTATGCGCTTGAACTCGCCGAACTCAGGGCGCTTGCCGGTTTCCTCACCGAGACCTGCTGCGGCGGGCGGCCGGAACTCTGCGGCGAAGGCTTCGCCGCCACCCCACGCCAGGAGGACCCTCGCATGGCAGAGGCCGAGACTGAGACCAAACGGAAAAACCCGATCAACGTTCTCTTCCTCTGCACCGGCAACTCCTGCCGCTCGATCATGGCCGAATGCATCCTCAACCGCGAAGGCCAGGGCCGATTTCGCGCGTTCTCTGCCGGCAGCCATCCGAAGGGTGAGATCGACGGCCAGACCCTCGATTACCTCCGCAAAGCCGGCTACCCGACGGAGGGGCTGAGGTCGAAATCCTGGGATGAGTTCGCCCGCCCCGGCGCGCCGGAGTTCGACGTTATCATCACTGTTTGCGACGATGCGGCCGGTGAGGTTTGCCCCGTCTGGCCGGGCCGGCCGCTGACCGCGCATTGGGCGATGCCGGATCCTGCGACGTTCATGGGGAGTGAAGCCGAACGTAGGCAGCTCATCGCCGATGTCTATCGCATGCTTGGGGATCGGATCAGGGCCTTCGTCGCCTTGCCGGTCGAGCGTCTCGACCGGCTTGCGCTGCAGGCGGAGCTTGACACCATCGGCCGGATGCCGCGCGCGCCTGCACCGCCCCTGCCCGCGGCACAGTCCACAGCCTGAGAGGAAGCCATGCGCGTCGGCATCAACGGCATGGGCCGGATCGGCCGCCTCACTGCTCGCGCGGGGCTTGGCGGGGTGGAACGGGTGGCACATGACCCGCGCGCGGCGAACCGGCTCGAGCTTGTGCACGTGAACGAACTGAAGGGCGGGCCGGCAGCCACCGCGCATTTGCTCGAATTCGATTCCATTCACGGTCGCTGGCGGGCGCCGATCGCGGCGGAGAAGGACGCGATCGTCATCGGCAACCGCCGCATCGGCTTCTCCGCGCATGCCCATCCGCGCGACATCCCGTGGGGCGATCTCGGCGTCGACCTCGTTCTCGAATGCACGGGAAAGTTTCTCACCCGAGACGATCTCGAGGCCCATCTCGCCCGGGGCGCGAAGCGCGTGATCGTCGCCGCCCCGGTGAAGGACGGTTCGGCGCTGAACATCGTCGTCGGCGTCAACGACCGGCTTTACGACGGCAGCCACACGATCCTCACTGCCGCCTCCTGCACCACGAACTGCCTCGCCCCTCTGGTGAAGGTGCTGCACGAGGCGATCGGTATCCGCCACGGCCAGATCACCACCATCCACGACCCGACCAACACCAACGTGGTGATCGACGCGCCGCACCGCGACCTCCGCCGCGCGCGGTCGGCGATGCTGAACCTCGCCCCGACCACCACGGGTTCGGCCACCGCGATC
>CALBEG010000125.1 GCA_937927455.1 uncultured Elioraea sp.
TCGGCACCGGCAGGGGCGGAGGCGAAGGCCGCGAGGTCCATGCCGAGCCAGGAATCCCCGTTCGCCGCGAATACACTTTCGCCACGGCATTTCGTCAGCGCCGCCCACAGGGCGCCCCCGGTGCCGAGAGGGGTCTCCTCCTCGGCGTAGGCGATGGCCATGCCCGCGAACCGATCGCCCACAGCATGGCGAATCATCTCGGCGCGATAACCGATGGCGAGCACGGCACGCGTGATGCCGCGGGCTGCGAACCCCTCGAGCAGCCAATGGAGGAAGGGCCGCCCCGCCACCGGCGCGAGCGGCTTCGGCACCTCTGAGACGACCGGACGGAGCCGCGTGCCGAGCCCGCCGGCGAGGATGACGATCTCGTCTGGCAGCGCGGTCACGGCGCGCGCGGAAACAGGGCGGCCTCGATCAGCGCGCAGATCGCATGCCCCATCGCCTCGTGCCCCTCCTGGATGCGGGGCGTTTCCGTGTGGGGAACGCGCAGCAACAGGTCGCAGAGCGAGGCCATCTCGCCCCCGCCTGCCCCGGTGAAGCCAATCGTGCGCAGCCCGTGCGCCCGCGCTGCGGCCAGTGCCGCCAGCACGTTCGGGGAGCGGCCGGAGGTCGATAGGGCAAAGAGGACGTCGCCCGGCCGCCCGAGCGCTTCGACCTGGCGGGCGAACAGGCGCTCGTAGCCGTAGTCGTTGCCGATCGCGGTCAGGATGGAGGTGTCGGTGGTCAGCGCGATCGCAGCGAGGCCTGGCCGGTCGTAGGCGAAGCGCGAGACGAGTTCGCCCGCCCAGTGCTGCGCATCCGCTGCCGACCCGCCATTGCCGCAGAGGAGGAGCTTGCCACCCGCCCGCAGCGCCTCGGCAACCAGCAGGGCGGCCTCGGCCACCTGGCGGCAGAGGACCGCGTCCTCGGCCATGGCGGCGACCAGGCGGGCAGTGTCGCGGAACTGGGCGGCGACTTGCTCCGCCTCGGTCATCGTCCGCCCTGTCAGATCCGCCATGCCGTCGCCCCCTCCTGGGTGAAGCGCACCCCTTCTACCCGATGTCCTTCCCTAGTGAGCGCCTCGATCACGGCGCGGCGGCGTTCGAGCGGGACGAGGAACAGGATGAACCCCCCACCCCCTGCTCCGGAAACCTTGCCCGCGCTTGCGCCGGCGGCGAGCGCCGTCTCCATCGCGCGGTCGATCGCCGAGGTGGCGATGCCAGCCGCCATGCGGCGCTTGCTCTCCCAGCCTTCGCGCAAGGTGGCGGCGAGACGGTCGAAGTCGCCCTTGAGCAGCGCCTCCTTCATCGCCACGGCGGAGTCCTTCAGCTGGTGCATGGCTTCGATGGAGCGGGTTTCGCCGGCCGCGACGTTGCGCTGCTGTTCGGCGATGATAGCGGCACTTTCGCGGCTGACCCCGGTGAAGCAGAGCAGCGCACGGGCCTCCAGTTCGGAGGCAATCCAAGGCTTGATCCGCAACGGGTTGACGATGACGGAGTTGTTCGCCCGGAACTCCATGAAGTTGAAGCCGCCGAAGGTCGCCGCGTACTGGTCCTGCCGCCCACCGGCGAGGCCGAGATCAACCCTCTCCACATGGTAGGCGAGGCGGGCGATGTCGTACTCGCCCAAGGGCAGGGAAAACTGTTCCGCGAGCGCTTGCAGGATCGCCACGACCAGGGTGGAGGAGGAACCCAGCCCTGAGCCGGGCGGGGCCTCGGAGTAGGTGGAGAGGGCGAGGGGTTCGGGCCGTCCGCCGAGGAAGTCGGCCACAATGCGATTGTAGGCGGCGGCGAGCAGGTCAAGCCGGCCGTCAAAGGGGAGGGGGGCAGCGCAGGGGTAGCGGAGGGAAAGACCGAGATCGAGGCTTCTCAGCACCACCTGGCCGTCCGGGGCGGGATCGATCGCGGCGTAGACGTAGCGGTCGATGGTGACGTTCATCACCGCCCCGCCGTGCAGGTCGGCATAGGGCGAGACGTCGGTGCCGCCGCCGGCGAGGCCGAGGCGCAATGGGGCGCGGGCGCGGATGCGGGGGAAGGGCCGGCTTGCCGCGCTACGACCGATGGGCTCCACCGTCCCGGCGTTCTGGTCCAAGACCGGCTCTCCGCTGTTGGCGTCTCACCCTGACCGGATCGGCCCGGCCAAGGGCATGGCCCTGGTATCGGCCAAGGGGTCTCCCGCGCAACCGGACAAATGGCCAGGAGGGGGCGTCATGGGGTGGCCGGCAGGCGGATGAGGATCGCCCGGGTGTAGGCTCTGAACGCCTCCTCCGGCAGAGGGCCGCAATGGGCGAGGGCGATGCGCAGGAAGGTGGCCAACTCGCCCACCTCGCGCGGGTCGATCGCCCAGGCGCACAGTGCCCAAACGAGGGTGTCGCGGGGCGAAAGCCGTTTACCAGGTTGCTCGCAGCAAGACGCTTTGCCTCGCGATAGAGGCCCCAGCGAAGGTCGCGATCGAGGAAGATCAGACGCGGGTTGCGCCGAGCGAGGCGGAGCATCGTCATGTCGCCGCCCCGCAGCATGGCGCGCGAGGCGGTGTGGGAAGCGTGGCCCGAGCGCTTCCATTACAGGGCGCGGGGGACGTGGTACAGCGGAGAGAGCGTGGCGAGCACCAAGTTCAGGTGCACGTCTTCGCCCACACGGATTCGCTGATCGAAGCCGCCGGCCGCTTTGAACAGCGAGCGCTCAAGGATCGTGGCGCCGAGGTGGAGGAAAAACCCGTCCAGGAAGGAACCGGCAAGCGCCTGCCCTTCGAGGCGACGCGGGGCTGGAACGCTTGCGCTCTGATCAAGGTCGTCACCTGTTGTCGACCCTCTGTTCCCTGCGTCATCGTCTCCTGTGTCATCGCCCCCAATCCAGGCCGCGTCGGGATCAAGGCGGAGCACCTC
>CALBEG010000126.1 GCA_937927455.1 uncultured Elioraea sp.
TTATACTGGCGGAGGAAGCGGAGCGGGATGCGCCGGGGCCGATCCTCGTCCGCGCTGTCGTGGCCGTTGCCGCCGCCGATCGTTTCGGGCGCGAGCGGCTCCCCTGCGACGGTCTCGATCTCGCGCGCCGGAAGGTCTTCCGCGCCGGGGGCTGGGTGCTCCTTTTCCGCCGCTTCCACCCTCGTTGCGTCGCCGATCTCCGTTTTCGCCTCAGGGTCGGTGTCGGCGATTGGGGCGGGCGGGTCGGACTCGAGCAGCAGGCGGTCGGTCTGCATCCGCGCCGGCTGAGCGGAGGGTGGGCGCGAGTCGGGTGCGGCTTCCCCTGCCGGATCTGGCAGGGCTGGCGCATGCAGGGGGGGGGTTGCGGGCAGGGCCGCGACCTCGCGCCCCGCCGCCTCGGCTGGCTGCGAAGCGGCAGGCTCGTCGACGCTCGCGCTGGCGGGGCTGACGTCCTCGCCCTCCTGGGGCGAGTCTGCTGCCGGGGAAGGAAGGTCGAGCGCCTCGGCGGCTTCGCTGGCAGGGCCAGGTTGATCGGGTGGCAGGCCGGCCGCTTCTGCCTCCTCGCGCTCCGCTTCCGCGGCGGCTTCCTGGGCAGCGAGTTCGAGCAGGCGCTGCCGGTCGGCAACCGGGATCTGATAGTAGTCCGGATGGATTTCGCCGAACGCGAGAAACCCGTGCCTGTTGCCGCCAAAGTCGACAAAGGCGGCCTGAAGGGAAGGTTCTACGCGAACAACCTTGGCGAGATAGATGTTTCCCTTGAGCGTCTTCTTGGTCGACGTCTCGACGTCGAATTCCTCAAGACGGGTTCCGTCGAGCACGACCACCCGGGTTTCTTCCGGGTGGGTCGCATCGATCAGCATGCGCTTGGTCATGGACAGGTGAACTCCGCGCCGCGCCGCCCGAGGGGGCGCGGCGGATGATGAGGGTTGTGCTCGCGCCACCGCTGCGGCGTGCAGCGTCGGACATGGCCCCAAACAGGTGGGTCGTTGCGCTCATGCGCTCCCGAATCCGACGGGCGGAAGCCCGCCCGGTGTCATTTTGCCCGCCGCACGCCGGAGTGACAGGGTCAGCACGAATCGCGAGTCCACCTTCGGGCGGTCCGCAAGCGCTCGTCGCCTGAGATCGCGCCGCCGCCTCGGCCAGCCCCGACCCTGCGGGACGGGAGGCGACAGGCTGCGCGGTCTGCGTGGGCCATAGGCACAATGGCGCAAGAGAGCCAACACCACAAGGGCGAAGGGGCATCGCCGCCGCCGCAACCGTTGCGTGTCGATTTTTGCGCCGTGTTGCAGCGGTGCACTAGGGGCGGCCGCGCTCTTCTGTCAATCTCCGTGTGTAGCCCTCTGATCTTGCAGGAAGGGGCGATGGCAGAAGACCCGACCAGGCGCGGCGCACCGCTGCTCTCCCGGCGTGCGTTGCTGTTCGCTGGCGCGAGTGGCCTTGTGCCGGATGGCGCGATTGCGAATGTGGTTGCCACCGCCACCCTGTGGCGCGACGGCGCGGCAAGCGTGTTCGCGCTGCGGATTCCCGCCGGTACGCGCTTCGACCTCTTTCCCGTGCCCGACCCGCCGCGGCTGGTGCTCGACGTGCACCGCCCGCGGTGGGCCGCTCCCTCCCCGCCGCCGCCGACCGACCTGGTACGCGGGGTTCGCACCGGTCTCAATCGGCCGGGCGTCTCCCGGGTGGTGCTCGATCTCGTCCAGCCGGTCGCGGTGCGGGATGCCGCCTACGATGCCGCGACCGGCCGGCTCCTGATCGTGCTTGAAGCTGCTCCGCTCGAGGTCTTTCTGGCCCAGGGTCTGCGCGGTCCGCTCACCGCTGGTCGCGCCACCCCCACCCTGCAGACCGCTGCCCTCGCCCGCCCCCTGCCGATTCCGCCAACCCCTCCGGCACGCCCCCCGCCCCAAGCGCCCCGCCCTCTCGTCGTGCTCGACCCCGGCCATGGCGGGCACGACCCGGGCGCGATCGGGCCACGCGGCACCTTCGAGAAGCACATCGTGCTGGCCGCCGCCCGCGACCTGCGCGCCGCCCTGCTCGAGCGCCGGCGTTACCGGGTGGCAATGACGCGCGACCGCGACGTCTTCATCCCGCTCGCCGACCGGGCGGCGCTCGCCCAGGCGCGGAGGGCCGATCTCTTCCTCTCCATCCACGCCGATGCTCTGGACGACCGCTCTGTGCGCGGCGCCTCCGTCTACACCCTCGCCGCCGACGCCTCTGACCCGATCGCCGAGCGTCTCGCCGCGTCCCACAACCGCGGCGGGCGGCGGCGCGCGGTGGCGGAAGAGGCGGCAGCGCGCGCCCTGATCGCCCAGGTGCGGCGCGAGACGGGGCGGCGGTCGGTGCAGCTCGCGCGGCTCACCGTGCAGGCTCTCGCCCGCGAGACCGCGCTTCTGCCGCGGCCCCATCGCGAGGCGGGGTTCGTGGTTCTGAAGTCACCCGACGTGCCTTCGGTGCTGATCGAACTCGGGTTCCTCTCCAACCGCGAGGATGAGGCGCTGTTGCGCCGGGCAGACCACCGCCGTCGCCTCGCCCGGGCCATCGCCGAGGCGGTCGATCGCCACTTCGCCGCCTCTCCCCCAATCGAGCTCGCCGGCTGACGGACCCCCGCCTCGCTCGGGTTTGGCCTGACGGCATCCCCGAACTCGTGATATGCGCGCCGCGATGCGTGCAGACGAACCGCTCGCCGGGCCGCCGCGGGGGCGTCCAACCCAGGCTCGGCCAGCGCCTCCGCTCGACCCCGAACCCTCGCCTCCTGCCACGGAGCGGCCGCGGCGACGACGCCGGCGATCCCTGCTCGGCCGCCTCGCAGGCCTCCTGGTGAGCCTCCTCGCCCTCGGCACCGTGGCTGGCTTCGGCGCCGCCCTCTGGGCCTGGCATCACTACAGCCAGGACCTGCCCGACTACGCCGTGCTCCGGGACTACGAACCGCCGGTGATGAGCCGGGTCTACGCCGGCGACTCCCGCCTTCTCGCCGAACTCGCGGCGGAACGGCGCATCTTCGTGCCGATCGATTCCATCCCGAAGCTCGTGCAGGACGCGTTCATCTCGGCCGAAGACCAAAACTTCTGGACCCATCCGGGGATCGACCCCGGCGCGATCCTGCGCGCGGCGATCACCAACCTGCAGCAGATGGGCACAGGACGCCGCCCCATTGGCGCCTCCACCATCACACAGCAGGTGGCGAAGAACATGCTGGTCGGGAACGAGGTCTCGCTCGAGCGCAAGATCCGGGAAGCGATCCTTGCCATCCGCATCGAGCGCGCTCTGCCGAAGGCGCGGATCCTCGAGCTCTATCTGAATGAGATCTTCCTCGGCCAGGGCGCCTACGGCGTCGGCGCGGCGGCGATGACCTATTTCGGCAAGGCCCTGGAGGAACTCACCCCGGCGGAGGCCGCCTATCTCGCCGCCTTGCCGAAGGCGCCCAACAACTACAACCCCTGGCGCTTCCCCGAGGCGGCGAAGGGACGGCGCGACTGGGTGGTCGATCGCATGGTTGCCGATGGCGTGCTCGACCGCGCAACCGCCGAAGCGGCGAAGGCGACCCCGATCCAGGTTCGCCCCGGCCGCTTCGCCGAACGCGTGCCGGCCGAATATTTCGCGGAGGAAGTGCGGCGTCAGCTCATCGCCCGTTTCGGCGAGACCGCGACCACGCAAGGCGGGCTGACGGTGCGCACCTCGCTCGACCCCCGCCTGCAGGAGATCGCCGACCGCACGCTGCATGAAGGGCTGATGGCCTACGACCGTCGTCGCGGTGGCTGGCGCGGCCCTATCGCGCGGATCGACCTGCCGCCCGACCGTCTCGCCACCGCCTGGGTCGAAGGGCTCGCCACCACGCCGCGCCCTGCCGGCACGCTTCCCGCCTGGCGGGTCGCGGTGGTGCTGGAGGTCGGGCGCGAGCAGGCGCG
>CALBEG010000127.1 GCA_937927455.1 uncultured Elioraea sp.
CCTGACGCGAAAGCCGGACCGAGAAGCCGCAACCAGCACGCCAGGGCCGGCGGGACAGTGCTGTCCCGCGCGATCGGCACGCTCCAACGGCCATCCATCGCCCTATGCACGCCAAGCGTCAGAGATTCCGGAGGTGTCCATTTTCCGCCCGCCCGATTTTCTATTTGGGCGATCTGATCCGGCGCTCACGTCTCCCTTTCGGCCGTGGATGTCCTCTGAAAGCTGGCGAGCGCGGAACCGTGCGCAGTCGAATACTCCCGTTATCCTGATGATCGCATCCCTGGACGGAATGTAGGAGGGGCGGCTATCTCGCGGTCTCCGGCAGGTTTGGCCGGTCTGTTCCGGCTGCCAAGGCGGGCAGTCTGACGCTCGGGTCATTGCTTAAAGTTGCGATGGTTTCCACGCTCATAGAGTGCGAGCGCTGTACAGCCAAGTCGTCGTTCTTCTCGTGCAGGGCGGCGCAGACGAGGTGGACGATGGCCTCCTCGTTTGGAACGATGCCAACGACCTCGGTGCATCGCTTGATCTTGCCGATGAGCCGCTCGATCGCATTGGTCGAGCGCAGCTACGCCCGGTGCGCCGGCGGGAGGCTCATGCGGCCGGCACGTCGGCTTCGGCATCGTCCATCAGCGTCGTGAGTTTCGCGACTCGCGGACGCAGCTGGTCGGCGGCATGGCGCCATTGGGCGCGTGCGGCTTCGGCGTCGTTCTGAGCGACGGCGGTGCCGATGAAGCCGGAGACGGACGCGGCGGCCCTGCTTACCGGCACGCGCGCCCGTTGCGCATGAATTGCACGGGGCAGCGCTGTCAGGAGGCATGCAGCACCTTTGCGATGGCGGCCTTGAGCCCCTCGTGGGCATCGGAGATGACGAACTTGACGACCCTCAAGCCGCGCCGGGCAAGGCTGCGCGAGAACTCGATCCAGAAGGTTTCGGCCTCGGAGGCGCCGATCTCCAGGCCCAGCACCGCGCGCCGCACGTCGCCGTTGACGCCGATGGCAATGATCGCAGCCACCGAGATAATCCGGCCGTCCTGGCACACCTTGAGGTGGGTCCCGTCAAGCCAGAGATCGGCCGCTCGCCCTCTCACGGCCGGTCGAGGAAGGTGCGCACCTCGTCGTCGATCTCGGCATCGTCGATCTCTGCGCACAGGCGGCTCACTTGCCTCCTGGAGATTCCCGTTATGCCCAGCGACTTGACGAGATCGTCCACCAAGCCGGTCGAAATGCCCTGGACGTAGGCTTCCTGGATCACCGCCGTCAGCGCTTTATCAGCCGTGCGCGGCGACTCCAACAAGCCGGGGAAGTATCTGACCTTCCTCGGCTTCGGGATGCGCAGCTCGACCGTGCCGGCGCGGGCCTCCCAGATGCGGTCGCGGCAGCCGTTGCGGTGGTTGTCCGCTCCGGATCGCGCACCCCGTGCGGCGTGCCGGTCAGCGCATCGATATCGAGCTCCATCAGGCTGCTCTACGACGCTATCGACGTGACAGTTTCTGCCTTCGTTCCGCCTTGGGCGGTGCATCGCCGCTCCGCTTCTGCGGGGTAGCAGCGCTGTTGCCACACACAAGGCTCAGGACCCATTCATCGCTTGGTGCGACGCGGCGTGGTGTGATTCTGAGCATTGCGGAAGTGCCGCCATGCCCAGCCCAAAGCCGCCTTTCCTGCTTTCGCCTGCGCAGATGCGCCGCCTGCCGCCGCACTTCCCGCTGTCCCTTAGCATTCCGCGCGCGGATGACCGCCGCGTGCTGAGCGGCATCCTCTCCGTCATCCGCCACGGTCTGCGCTGGTGTGATGCGCCCGCGGCCTACGGACCCTACAAGACCCTCTCCAACCGCTTCGTGCGCGTCAGCCGCATGGGTGTGTTCGACCGCATCTTCGCGGCCCTGGCCACCGAGGGCGGCCTGCCCGCGCGTCTGATGATTGCCAGCACCCACCTCAAGGCGCACCGCACCGCGGCCAGCCTGCTGAAAAAGGGGCTTTTCCCCGCTGCATCGGGCGATACCCAAGGGCGGGCTGACCTCCAAGCCCCACGCCGCCCGCGACGGCCAGGGACGCCCCATCGTGCTGCTCTGCTCACCGAGGGCCAAGCGAGCGACCATCGCGGCGCTGCCATCATGCTCCCGCGACTGCCGCCAGCCCGCGACCTAATCGCCGACCGTGACTACGACAGCGCCTGCTTGACCGCCCTGCGGGCGTTGCCTCTGGCTCGCACCGGCTTGCAGACCCGCGGCATCACGCCTTGCATCCCCAGTCCCGCGCCGGGCCAGGACGGCCACGCCGTGGGTGCCTGTCAGGCCAGCCTCGGGTCGCCGTTCGGCAGAATTGCGTCGAACGGCAGCAGGCCAGTCAGGGCCAGCACGTTGCTGCCGCGAGTGTGGGGCTCATCATGTCACGTCCTTCCCTTGTATCCGCCTTTCCAGCGTCTTTGGCGGAACCATCCGCCTCGGGAACGGTCGTCGTGAGACCGCGGAGTTTCCGGCCGTCGCGGTCAGCGTGGTCCGGTGTCATCCTGCCCGACCCGACGCGCCGTCGGAGGATGGGATCGCAGATATCCTCGGCGGAGTGGGAAGAGAACGGAGCGGATCAGCGGGGGAGGGGGCATGGATGGCGGAGGGGGTGGGATTCGAACCCACGGGGCCCAGAAGGCCCTCCGGTTTTCAAGACCGGCGCATTCGACCGCTCTGCCACCCCTCCGCGCTCGCACCCCTGAGGGGAACCGCATCGAGGTCGGCCGATCAACCCCCCTTGCTGCCCGATGCGCTGGACGAGCCGCGCCACGACCCGCTAGCAGACCCTCCGCATGAGCAAGACCCTCTCCGCTTCGCGGCGCGGCATGGTGCAGAGAGGCTTCGTGCATGGTTGCGCGCTCCTTGCCAGCTTGTTCGCCGCCACCCCTGCCCTCGGCAACGACCGCGACCCCATTAGCAATCTCACCATCACCTATGAGAATGACCAGTTCGGCGGCCGCGATCGCTACTACACCACCGGCTGGCAGGTCGCCTGGCGGGCAACCTCGCCAGTGCTCACCGACCTGCTCGCCCGGGCCACACCCCTCGTCAGCCCCTGGCTGCCTGCAGGCGGGCTGGTGCGGTGGGGCTTCGGTCTCGGCCAGAACATCTTCACGCCAGAGGATACGAAATCGCGTTTCCCTCCGCTCACCGACCGCCCCTATGCGGGCTGGCTGTACGGCTCCGCCGCTATCTCCGCCGTGACCGAAACGAGCCTTGCCGTGGTCGAACTGCAGTTCGGTGTCGTCGGCCCCTCCGCCCTCGGCGAGCAGGTGCAGAACAATGTCCATCGCCTGCTCCGCATTGACCGTTCCGCGGGCTGGGCAACGCAGCTGAAGGACGAACCTGGCTTGAACCTCATCCTGAACCGCCAGTGGCGGTTTTCTTACCCTGTGAGGGCCGCGCACCTGGACAGCGTTGCCTGGAGCATTGTTCCGAGTGTGGCGGTCAGCCTCGGCACCGTGCAGACCTGGGCGGGAACCGGCCTCATCGTCAAGTTCGGCTCCAAGGTGGAGGCCGATTTCGGCCCGCAACGCCTGCGCCCTGCCGCCGTCGGCTCCGCCTTTTTCCGACATGACGGTGAGTGGGGATGGTATCTGCTGGCCGGGGTCGAGGCACGCGCCATCGCACACGACATCTTTCTCGACGGCAACACCTGGCGCGACAGCCGGAGCGTGAACAAAAAGCATGTCGTCGGCGACGGGGTGCTTGGCGCTGTGCTGATCATGCCGCGGGCGCGATTGACCTATACCCACACCTTCCGCAGTCAGGAGTTCGACGGCCAGAACAACCGCCTGGTGCAGTTCGGTTCGATCAGCCTCTCCGTGCCATTCTGAGCCCCTTTGCTGTCACCGTTCTGTGGCTGACGCGCTGGCCTTGGCGCGCTAGCCCTGCCCCATGTACAAGGAGGGGAAGATGCGCCTCAGCCGGCGTCGGGTTCTGGCATCCGCCGCGGCGGCCCTGGCGGCACCTGCCGTCCTGCGCGCTCATGCACCGCTGCGGCTCACCATTTTGCACACCAACGATGTCCACTCCCGGCATGAGCCGATCAACCGCTTTGGTGCCGCCTGCCGGGCGGAGGAGCAGGCGCCAGGCACTTGCTTCGGTGGCTCGGCGCGGTTGGCCGCCGCGCT
>CALBEG010000128.1 GCA_937927455.1 uncultured Elioraea sp.
CAGCGCCGCGTGCTCGGAGTCGGGCTGGAGGAGGACGCCGAGACCATTCTGCGCGAGGCCTGCCGGCCCGACCCGGTGCGGGAGACCGATCTCGTTCGCCTCGCCGCCCTCTGGATCGAGGTGGGTGGAGATGCCCACGAGGAGCGCGGACGAACCGTGCGGGCTTGGCTGGCCCGCGACGCCGTGGCGCGCGCCGAAACCTGGGCAGATTGGAGGTCGGTCTTCCTGACTGACAAGGCAGAGCCGCGGGCCGAGTCGAGGGTGGCGCCCGAGAAGGTGCGGCGGCGTTGGTTGGACGCCTACACGGTGTTTCTCGCCGAAGCGGAGCACGTTCGCAGTGTCGAGCACAGGCTGGCCGCTGCCGAACTCGCCGAGGCCTCAGCCGCGCTCGCCACCCTCGCCGCCCCCGTCATCACCGGCTTTGCCGATGCGAAGGCTGCCCGCGCCGGGCTTGATTACGACGACCTCATCGCGTGCGCCCGGCGCCTGCTCGAAAGCGAAGGGGCGGCCGCCTGGGTGCACTACAAGCTCGACCAGGGCATCGATCACGTGCTGATCGACGAGGCGCAGGACACCAACCCCGACCAGTGGGCGATCGTCGGGCGGCTCTCGGCGGAGTTCTTCGTCGGCGAGGGCGCACGGCCCATGCCGCGCACCGTGTTCGCGGTCGGCGACGAGAAGCAGTCGATCTACGGCTTCCAGGGCGCGGAACCGGCGGAATTCGCCCGCTGGAAGGGCGTGTTCGCGAAGCGCTGCGCCGAGGCGGGTCTTGCCTGGCGCGCCGAAAGCCTCACCCGCTCCTTCCGCTCCGTCCCCGCCGTCTTGGCGCTGGTTGATGCCGTGTTCGCGGGAGAGGCGGGCCAGGGCCTGACCGCCGAGGAGGGTCCGATCCGGCACCAGGCGGCGCGAGAGGATGCCGCGGGGTCGGTCGCGCTGTGGCCCGTCGTCACCGGCGCCCGCGAGGACCTGCCGGAGGACTCGTGGCAGGCGATCGCGGAGGCGGTGACGGAGCGCGACCCTGCGCGCGCTCTGGCTGAGGCGATCGCGGGGCAAATCCGCAGCTGGCTCGACTCAGGCGAACTCCTCCCCGCCCGCGGCCGGCCGATCCGCCCCGGAGACGTGATGATCCTGGTGCGCCGCCGCGACCGCTTCGTCGCCCAACTCGTGCGCGCCCTGAAGGCCCGCGACGTTGCAGTCTCGGGGCTCGATCGGCTGACACTCACCGAAAGCCTCGCCGTGCAGGACCTGCTCGCGCTCTGCCGCGTGGCACTCCTGCCCGAAGCGGACGAGCTGTCGCTCGCCGAAGTGTTGCGCGGGCCCTTCTGCGACGTCGACGAGGAGAGCCTGTTCGCGCTGTGCCGTGACGCGGACGATGTCGGGCGACTCCGCGGCGGGAGGCTGTGGGAGGTTTTGCGCGCTCGACGCGACGAGAGGGCTGAGTGGGACGCAGCCGCGTCCCTGATCGAAGCGGTGGCCGCACGGGCCGACTTCCTCCGCCCCGGCGAACTGCTCGGCTACATCCTGGCCGGCTACCCATTCCTCGACCCAGCCAGACAACGCACAGTGAGCGGGCGGTGGCGGCTGCGCCGCCGCCTCGGCGCGGAGGCGATCGAACCCGTCGAGGAACTCCTCAACCAGGCCTTCGCGTACGAGCGCGTCGAGCCGCCGTCCCTGCAGGGCTTCCTCGCCTGGCTCGGCCGCGCCGGCATCGAGGTCAAGCGCGAACAGGAACGACGCTCGGACGTGGTGCGGGTGATGACAGTGCACGCGGCGAAGGGGCTCGAGGCACCGATCGTCATTCTGCCCGACACGACAGGGCTGCCGAAGCGGGACGATGCGGTGGTGTGGGCGGAGGATACGGTGCCGGGCAACCCCCCGGTGCCGCTCTGGGCGCCGCGCAAGGAGCTTCGCGAGAGGGTGGTGGAGGAACGCCGCGACGCCTTGGCGCGACGTCAGGACGCCGAGCACCGCCGGCTCCTCTACGTCGCCCTGACCCGGGCGGAGGACAGGCTGATTGTCTGCGGCTGGTCGGCGAAAGACAGCCAGAGCCTCGACCCCTCCTGTTGGTACCGACTGGTCGAAGCGGGGTTCGCGCGTCTTGCCGCCGAGGGGAAGGCAGAGCAGTTCGCCTTCAATGCCGCGGCGTTCGCAGTGGCAGAGGGCTTGGCATGGTCAGGCCAGGGCTGGCGGATGGAGACCGGCATGCGCGTAGCGCCTGCCCCCATGGTGGCAACCGCCCCGGCGGGCCCGCCACCTCTACCGCCCTGGGCCGAGACGCCTGCCCCAGGGGAGTCCCCAGCCCCGCGCCCGATCCGCCCCTCGCGCGAGGACGGGGAGGACCAGCCCGCCGCCCCCCCCATGCAGCCGCACGACCGAGCGGGCCGTCGCTTCCGCCGCGGCAGCCTGATCCACACCCTGCTGCAGCATCTGCCCGACATCGCACCTGAGGATCGCGCGAGGGCGGCGCGGCGCTTCCTCGCGGGGCTTGCGCCGGACGAGGCGGAGGAAATCGCGCGCGAGACCTTGGCTGTGCTTGAGCAGCCTAACTTCGCTCCGCTTTTCGCGACGGGCAGCCTCGCCGAAGTCCCCATCGTCGGCCGCCTGGGCGATCGCCTCGTCAACGGCGTGGTGGACCGCCTCGCCGTCACGCCGGATCGGATCCTTCTCGCTGACTTCAAGTCCAACCGCCCTCCGCCAGAGCGGGTGGAGGACGTCACCCCTCTCTACCTTCGCCAGCTCGCCGCCTATCGTGCCGTTCTTGCCTCTGTTTTCCCCGGCCGGCAAATCGACTGCGCCCTCCTCTGGACCTTCGGGCCGAGGCTGATGCCCATCTCGGACGAGGTTCTGCGCCGTTTCGCCCCCTGACCCCCCTTGGACCGCAGCAAGCGGCCCGCGCTATGCTGAGGGAAACGAAACCATCCGGAGAAGTCATTTGCATGAGTGCGCTGACCAAGTCCGTGACCGACGCCACCTTCGAGACCGACGTGCTCAAGGCCCCAGGCCCTGTGCTCGTCGATTTCTGGGCGGAGTGGTGCGGCCCCTGCCGGATGATCGCGCCGGCGCTGGAGGAAATTGCCAAGGCCTATGAGGGCAGGCTCACGGTGGCCAAGGTGAATATCGACGAGAACCCGGTCACGCCCAACCGCTACTCTGTGCGCGGCATCCCCACCCTGATGCTGTTCAAAGGCGGCCAGGCCGTGGCGACCAAGGTGGGGGCTGACTCAAAGGGCAACTTGATGACGTGGGTCGACCAGCACCTCTAAGCCTCAACACGGACGCGCGAGCAAGGGTTCCAGCGCCCCCCTCATCCCGCCACGTGCGGCGTGGGATGTTCGCTGCGGGAGGTGCCCATGGTTCGTCGCTCGCTTCTCACCCTCTTTGCCACGGTCGCCGCCGCTTCGGCTTTGGCGCAGCCGACGGGACCAGTGCAAAGCGAGCGAGCGACGTTTCGTGTCAGCGTCGTCGCCGCGGGGCTCGAGCACCCCTGGGGCCTCGCTTTCCTGCCGGATAGGCGGCTTTTGGTGACAGAACGGCCCGGGCGGGTGCGGCTTGTTTCGCCCGACGGCGCCCTCTCCCCCCCTCTGCCCGGCGCTCCGCCCGTGTTCGCCCGCGGCCAGGGCGGGCTGCACGACGTTCTTTTGCACCGGGAGTTCGCGCGCACGCGGCTTGTCTATTTCTGC
>CALBEG010000129.1 GCA_937927455.1 uncultured Elioraea sp.
GTCGGTGGCGGCGGCGAGGCGGGTGATGCTGATCGATGAGGTGTTGGTCGCCACCAGCGCGGAGGGTTTCAGCACTTGGCAGAGCGAGGCGAAGACCTTGCGCTTGATCTCCTCGCGCTCGGTCGCCGCCTCGATGACGAAATCGCAGTCCGCGAAGATCGCGTAGTTGGTCCCCGTCGCAATCCGTGCCAGCGCTTCGGCCTTCGCCTCCGCCGTCACCTGGTTCTTCGCCACCTGCCGGTCCATGTTCCGCCCGATGGTGGCGAGCGCCTTCTCGAGCGCCTCGGCCGAGATGTCGAGCAGCTTCACGCGGTAGCCCGCAAGCGCGCAGACATGCGCGATGCCGCTGCCCATCTGGCCCGCGCCGATGACGCCCACCTCCGCGATCTCGGGCACGACGATGTCGGCCGAAGCCTCGCTCACATTCATCTCCACTCTCCTCGCGCCCGGTTCAGGCTGGCTTCTCGAGTTCGGCGGCGAGTTCGGGCAGCGCCTGGAACAGATCGGCGACGAGGCCGTAATCGGCGACCTGGAAAATCGGCGCCTCCTCGTCCTTGTTGACGGCGACGATGACCTTGCTGTCTTTCATCCCGGCGAGGTGCTGGATCGCGCCCGAGATGCCGACCGCGATGTAGAGTTCCGGCGCCACAATCTTGCCGGTCTGGCCGATCTGGCAGTCGTTTGGCACATAGCCCGCATCGACGGCGGCGCGCGTTGCGCCGACGGCGGCGCCGAGACGATCCGCGACCGCATCGATCAGCCGGAAGTTCTCCGCCGCCCCGAGCCCCCGCCCGCCGGCGACGACGATTCGCGCGGCAGTGAGCTCGGGCCGTTCGCTGCGGGCGATCTCGCGTCCGACGAAGCGCACCCGCTGGGGCGGCGGGAGCGCGACCGCGACGGGCTCCACCGCCGCCGCCCCGCCCTCCTCCGCCACCGGGTCGAAGGAGGCAGAACGCACGGTCAGCACCTTGCGCGAATCCGCGCTGCGCACCGTGGCGAGGGCCGCCCCCGAGTAGATCGGGCGGACGAAGGTGTCCTGATCCACGATGCCCGCGACTTCGCCGATCAGCTGCACGTCGAGCAGGGCGGCAAGGCGCGGCATCGCGTTCTTGCCGAGCTGCGTGGCGGGAGCGAGCAGGTGCGTGTAGGACGGCGCGAGTGCCTGCAGGAGTGCCGCCAGCTGCTCGGCAAGCAGGCCGGCAAGGGCAGGCGAGTCGGCGACCAGCACCCTGGCGGCGCCCGGCAGCCTCGCTGCGGCCTGAGCCACGGGTGCCACACCCTCACCCGCGACCAGCAGATCCACCTCGCCGCCGAGGCGTTTCGCAGCCGCAACGGCACTGCGCGAAGGCTTGCGGATCTGCCCGCCGTCGTGATCGATCAGGACAAGACTGCGCATCGTTCCGTCTTCCGCCCGTCCGTTCAGCTCCAGCCGTCAGATGACCTTTGCTTCGGTCCGCAGCCTCGCCACCAGCTCGGCCACCGAAGCGACCTTCACGCCCGCCTTGCGCATCGGCGGCTCCTCCACCTTCAAGAGCGTCAGGCGCGGTGTCACGTCCACGCCCAAAGCCGCAGGGGTCAGAGTCTCGATCGGCTTCTTGCGCGCCTTCATGATGTTGGGCAGAGACGCGTAGCGCGGCTCGTTCAGCCTGAGGTCGGCGGTGATGATGGCCGGAAGCGCGAGTTCCAACTTTTCCGTCCCGCCATCGATCTCGCGCGTGACGAGAAGCTTGCCGTCGCTGGCATCGACCTTGCTCGCGAAAGCGCCCTGCGGCCAATCCAGAAGCGCGGCGAGCATCTGCCCCGTCGCGTTCATCTCGTCGTCGATCGCGAGCTTGCCGAGGATGACGAGATCGGGGCGCTCACGCTCCACCACCGCCTTCAGGAGCTTCGCCACCGCAAGCGGCTCAAGCGTGATGTCTGTCTCGATCAGGATGCCGCGATCGGCGCCCATGGCAAGGGCGGTGCGGAGCGTCTCCTGGCAGGCGGCAGGGCCGGCGGAGACGGCGACGATCTCGCGCGCCGCCCCGCGCTCCTTCAGCCGCACCGCCTCCTCGACCGCGATCTCGTCGAAGGGGTTCATCGACATTTTCACATTGGCGATGTCGACGCCACTGCCATCCGCCTTCACGCGGACCTTCACGTTGTAGTCGACAACGCGCTTGACGGGGACGAGGAGCTTCATGCGGCACCTGAGGCCAACGGGTCTGGCGCGGGCGAGGGGCAAGCCGAAGACCCGCGCCCGGGCGCGCGGACGATAGGGGGGGGCGAAGCGGGAAGCAAGGCGGGCCCTCTCAGCCCTTCAGCAGAAGGAGAAGCACCGCGAACAGGGCGAGCGCGGCGAACTGCAGGAGGACGCGCCAGCGCATCAACAGGTTGCTGCGCTGAGGGTCCGTCTGCCGCGCGACCCCGATCACGCCGGCCGCGAGAACGCCCAAGGTGGCGAGCATGGCGAGTGCGACGAGGACGGTGAGGACGGTATGCATCCGCCCTTCATGCCATGCCAGGCGGCGAGCGCCTACAGCATGGCGGCAACGCGGGCCCGCCTCGGCGCTTGACTCGCCCGCCCGGGCCGCGTTCCGTCCCCGCCACCCTGCTGGCGGGGACTTCCATCACGCGGACCTGTACGCCGTTGCTGCGATCCTTTGCCATCCTGGCCTGGCTTCTGACCGTGCTCGGCGCCGCCCCTGCGCTCGCGCAGGTCGGCCCGGGGCCGGCCGCGCCGTCCGGCGAGCCTGCCGATTCGGCTGAGCGTCTGGAGCGGCTGCGCCCGGCGCCCGCCGCACCGCCCGCTTCCGCTGCCAACGCGCCGCGCGCACCCGCCATCGGCGCGGCCGAGGCGGCGCGGCTCGCCGAGATCCTGCGCGACGACGCGCGGCGCACGGAACTCCTCGCCGTGCTCGAGGCACTTGCGCGGCTCCCGCCGCCGGCCGCGGCACAGCCCGATGGCAGGCCATCGACTCCCCTGACCCCTCCGCCGTCCGCCGACGCGCCGCCGGCCGAGCCCGCCCCCTCAGCCACCGCTCCCCCGCCGCCCGCCACGGCACCCACCGCTGCCGAACCCGCCCTGCCGCTGGCCCCCGACAGTCTCGGCGCGCTCCTGTTGAAGGAGCTGACGACGAGAGCGGAAACGGTCGGTGCCACCGGCGTTGGCGTGCTGCGCACGCTCGCCGACGCGCCGCGGGCGTTGGACTGGCTCGCGCGCGTTGCCACCGACCCGGCCATGCGGGGCGGGGTGCTGCGCTCGCTGTGGCAAATCGCGCTCTTGCTCGCCGCAGGCATCCTGGCGGAACGGCTTGCGATCCTCGCCCTGCGCCCGATTCGAGGCCGCCTGCTCGCGCGCGCGCCGAAGACCTACTGGGGCCGCCTGCCACTTGCCGTGGGCGACTTGCTGCTCGACCTCCTTCCCGTCGCCGTCTTCGCCGTCGTCGCCTACAGCCTGATCCCCGTGCTCGAACGCTGGCCCTCGCGGCAGTTCGTGCTGCTCCTCGCCGCCAACGCCTACCTTGTCGTCCGCCTCGCCCGCGCTGTGGGCCGCTTCATCTTCTCGCCCGATGCGCCCGCGATCCGCCTCATCCCCACCATGTCCGACGAGACAGCGGCCTATGCGCAGATCTGGGTCAATCGCCTCACCATCGTCGCCCTGACAGGCTTCGCCGCGATCGAGACCGCGCGCACCTTCGGCCTCGATTCCGCCACCGCCGCGGGGCTGTTCAAGGCGCTGTGGCTTCTGATCACGCTGCTGCTCGTCATCGTCGTGCTGCAGAACCGCGAGGGCGTGCGCGAGGTGCTGCGCGCGCCACGGGACGCGCGCGGCGCGTTCGCCGTGATCCGCAACCGGATGGCTGACGTGTGGCACGTGCTCGCCACGCTCTACCTGCTCGCTGCCTGGGTGGTGACCGCGCTCGAGATCGAGGACGGCTACGGCCGCATCGTCGCCTTCACCGTCACCACCATCCTCGTCGTCGCCGGCGCGAAACTCGCCGAACTCGGGCTCAATCGCGCCATGGAGCGGATGATGGCGATCGACCCCAAGGTCGTCGGCAAGCATCCAGGCATCGAGGCTCGGGTGAACCGCTACCTGCCCGCGCTGAAGACGCTGCTGGGCGCGGCGATCTGGACCGCGGCGGCGGTCATCCTGCTCCAGTCCTGGGGGTTCAACGCCTTCTCCTGGTTCGCCCCGGGCAATGTCGGCCACCGGCTCCTCGGCGCACTCGCCTCCATCGGCATCACCGTGCTGGTCGCGATCCTGGTGTGGGAGAGCGTGAATGCCGCCATCCAGCGCCGGCTCGATGCCGTGGCGCGCGACGCCCAAGCCGCGCGCAGCGCGCGCGTGCGCACCCTGTTGCCGATGCTGCGCACGCTGCTCACCATCGTGATGGTCATCGTGGTCGTGCTGATCACGCTCTCCGAGATCGGAGTCAACATTGCGCCCCTGCTGGCGGGGGCCGGCGTGATCGGGCTTGCCATCGGCTTCGGCTCGCAGAGGCTTGTGCAGGACTTGATCACTGGCGTGTTCCTGCTGATGGAGGATGCGCTCGCGGTCGGCGACGTGGTCTCTGTCGGCGGCCAGTCGGGCGTGGTGGAGGGGCTCTCCATCCGCTCCATCCGCCTGCGCAGCCTGGATGGCACGGTGCACATCATCCCGTTCAGCGCCGTCACTATGGTGTCCAACATGACGAAGGACTTCGCCTTCGCCGTGTTCGACGTCGGGGTCGCCTACCACGAGGACACCGACCGCGTGGTGGAGGTGCTCAAGCAAACCGCCGAGCAGATGCGCGCCGAGGGGCGCTGGGCAGCGGTGATCCGCGAGCCTCTGGAAATCCTCGGCGTCGATCGCTTCGCCGACAGCGCGGTGGTGATCCGCGCCCGCTTCCGCACCAATGCGGGAAGTCAGTGGGCGGTCAGCCGCGAGTTCAACCGCCGCTACAAGAAGGCCTTCGACGAGGCCGGTATCGAGATCCCCTTCCCCTACCGCAAGGTGGTGGTGGCGAGCGAGGAGGGCTCGCCGCCGTCTCAGGAGGCGAAGCGGGCTGCCGCCATCGCCGGAGCGGCCTGAGGCCTCAGAGGCCACACGCGAGCGCGGCGAGGAGAACCAGCCCCACCATCGGCGGGGCGGCGAGGCGACCCCGCAGCGCTGCCCCCCCTCTCACCCGCCCTTGCCTTTCAGCCGCGTCGGAAACGGGCGATCAGCGCCTCCGCCTCCTCCCACGCCGTCGCGAGCGCGGCTTCGGCGATCGGGCGAGAGAACCCCGCGCGGGCGAGTGCCGCGAGGGCCTTGTCGCGGTGCGCAGCGGGGTCGGGGCTGAATGGGCCGAGCCGGCGACGCCTGAGCGCAATCAGCGCGGCGGCGATCGCCGCCTGCTCGTCGGGAAGCGCGGCTTCGATGGCGGGGCCGGCCTCCTCTCCCGCCCCCCGTTGCGCCAGATGGGCGGCGATCGCCACTGCCGACCGACCCGAAAGGGCAAGGCGTCGCGCGCGCGCCTCTGCGAAGGCAGAGTCGTTCACCGCTCCCTGGGCGGCCAGCCGCTCCACCACCCGCCGCGCCGTCACCCGCGCCGAAGCGATCTCCGCCTCCTCAGCCCCGGTCGCTTTCGCCCAGCGCGCGATGCGACGGTCGAGCACGCGCAGAAGCCCCGCCCGGGTGGTGGCATAGCGCGCGAGATGGGCAAGCGCCGCCTCCTCGAGCGCGGCCTCGGTCGGCGCCACTGTGCTGCGGCGTAAACGGGGCATCACCCCGGGTCGGCGGCAACCACGGCTCGGGGCCGCCGTACGGAGCCCGTCTCGGCCACCGGGACGGGGATCGCGCCGAAGAGATCCTTCTCCGCCTCGATGATGGCGACCCCGGCGAAGCGGGGCCCGATCTGCCGCCCCACCCGCTCCCACGCCGCCGCGCCGCGCAGCAGCGTCCGCCACGGGAAGGGCGGCACGAACAGAGCGCCGTCGCGCCGCACCTCGCGGAACATGGCGGAGGCGAGCAGGGTAGAGAGTTGGCGGGCGGAGAAGGGGCGGCCATGCCCGAACGGCGTCGCTTCGGCGTAGGCCCACCAGCCGGTGCGGTTCGGCACCACCACCATCAGCCGCCCGTCATCCTTCAGCACTCTCCACACCTCGCGCAGCATGCGCCGCGCGTGCCCGGCGTGCTCAAGCCCGTGCACGACCAGCACCCGATCGAACAAAAGGTCGGGGAAGGGCAGCCGGTCCTCTTGGGCGAGACAGGCGAGGGAGGGGCGCCGGCCCGGCCAGCGCGCCGCGCCGAACTGCGCGGGCAGGCAGGCCACGGTGCAGTCTCTCTCCTCGGTGCGCCAAATGCGCAAAAACGGCAGCGCGTAGCCCAGGCCGAGCGTGCGCGCGCCCGGACGAACGGGCCAGAGCACGCGCAGCCGCGCCCTCAGCGTGGCGATCACCACCCTGCCGTGCGGCGAGGCATAGAAACGGGCGAGTGCGGCGACGTCCTCCGCCATGGCGGCCTCTTAGCATGGGGCCCGGCTTGCCTCGATCCGACCCAGATGCAATGTGCCCGTGCCTGCCCCTCCCGACCGGGGACGGCAAGGGGACGGCAACCCGAGGAACAACATCGTGATCACGGGTTGCATGAACCGCCGAGTTGCCCCACGGCTCAGTATGGTTCTTCTTGCCTCCTCGATCAATCGACCGGGCGATACAAGGGCATTCCCGCACGATACAAGGCGACTCCCGCAATGGACCCGCAGACATTTTCCCGATCAAGTCGTCTAGAGGAACTCCCACCGCCCTGCAGTGATTGGGCATTGTTTCTGGATCTTGATGGCACTCTGATCGACTTCGCGCCGACCCCCTCAGCGGCCCGCGCCCCGGCCGGGCTCGCCTCCGCCCTGCGTGATGCCGCCGCTGCCCTGGAGGGCGCGCTTGCCATCGTCTCCGGGCGCGAGATTTCGGCCATTGACCGCCTGCTCGCCCCCGCCCGCCTTGCCGCCGCCGGCTGCCACGGCGGCGAACTCCGCCACTGCCCTGACTGCGCCGTCCTTCGCCAGGCCCCTCCGCTCGACCCCGCCCTGGTCGCCGAGGCCACTGCCCTCGCCGAAGCGGAGGGGCTCCATCTCGAGGTGAAGGCGACCGGCCTTGCCCTGCACGTCCGCGTCTGCCCGGATCGGGAAGCGGCAGCGCATGCCCTCGCCCTCCATCTCGCCGCCCGCGCCGGGTCGGACTACGAAGTTCTGCCTGGGGAGATGGTGCGGGAAATCCGTCCGCGCGGTTTCGATAAGGGCCGGGCGGTGCGGGCGCTCATGGAGGCTTCTCCCTTCGCCGGGCGCCGTCCGTTCTTCCTCGGCGACGATGTGACCGACCGCGACGGCATCGCCGCCGCGCGCGCTCTCGGCGGCGACGGGGTCCTGCTCGGCTGTGATACGGCGGCGGGGCCTGCGGAGGTGCGGGCGTGGCTTTCCGCCTTGCCGAAGGCGCTGGCGCGATGAGCCTGCCCCGTCAGCCGCTCGATCTCGGCGTGATCGGCAATTGCCAGGTCGCCGCCCTGATCGATCCACAGGGGCGCATGACGTGGCTTTGCCTCCCGCGTCTCGATGGCGACC